>CANJVS010000065.1 GCA_947477755.1 Verrucomicrobiaceae bacterium
CAACGGCATCGTCGCAGGCGGCGGACGCATCTACTGCCTCGACAAACTCACCACGCATGCCGAGGGCCTGCTGTCGCGGCGCGGGCGGGATTTGCCAAAGGATTACCGCATCGTCGTGCTTGATGCACGTACCGGCACCGTGCTGTGGCAGCAGGAGAAGGACATCATCGGCACCTGGCTCGGCTACTCCGCGCAGCATGATGTGTTGCTGCAAGCCGGAGCGAAGGCAAGCGATCGCCTAACCACAGAGACGGGCGATGGCATGATTGCCTACGATGGCAAGGACGGTCGTGTCCGCTGGCAGGATCTCAAGCGCGCCTACACGGGGCCATGCATCCTGCATAACGAGCTGATTCTCACCGGTGCCAATTCCTACAGCAGCTCAGGCGGTGCCTTCAGTCTGCTCACCGGCGCACCGCATCTCGTGAAAAATCCACTCACCGGCAACATGGAGCCCTGGCGTCTCAATCGCACCTATGGCTGCAACACCATCATCGCCAGCGAGCACCTGCTTACCTACCGCAGCGGCGCGGCGGGATTCTATGATCTCGACAGCATGAGCGGCACCGCAAGTCTCGGCGGTTTCAAATCCGGCTGCACCTCGAATCTCGTCGTGGCCAATGGCGTGCTCAACGCGCCCGACTACACGCGCACCTGCAGTTGTGCCTATCAAAATCAGACCTCGCTAGCGCTCATCCACATGCCTGAAATGGAGATGTGGACTTACAGCCAGTTTGGACTCGATGGCAAACAGGGCGACCGCATCCTGCATGCCGGCATCAACTTCGGCGCTCCGGGAAATCGCCGTGCTCAGGATGGCACGCTCTGGCTGGAGTATCCGCACACCGGCGATGGCAATTCGCCAAGATTCGGTGTCGAAGTCCTCAGCAATGACGTGAAATGGTTTCGCCGTCACAGCTCGCAAGTCGCCGCCAGCGGCACGGGGCAGCCGTGGATCGCCGCCTCCGGTTTCATCGGTGAAGGGGAGATCATCATCACGCCATCCCTCCGCCGTCCTCTGCTGGTGAAGCCGGGCAAAAAATCAGATGACGAGGATGACAAGATCAGCAGTAAAAAGAAGGCTGTCGAAAAAAGCAAAGTGGCGGTCACTCCCGCGCAGGAACCACTGCTCAAAGTCAATTACCCGCCTCTGCCGCACACGGTGCGTCTGCACTTCAGTGAGCCTGAAAACCTGGCACCCGGGGAGCGCGTCTTCAGCGTCATGTTGCAAGGCAAGCCGGTGCTTCAGAATTTCGACATCGCCCGTGAAACCGTGAAAGCAGGCGGCATCATTGTGCGCGAATTCAAAGGCATCATCATCGGCCCGGATCTGCACCTCACGCTCCAGTCCGCCCCAGGCTCGAAAGCCAAGCCCGCCCTCTGCGGCCTGGAGTTCGTAGCCGAGTAGCCCACCCGTAGGCCGGGTGTGGCGCCAGCCCGCCCGGCTGTTGGAGGCGGGTGCGCCGTGCATCTGCGAACTACGCTGGATTGCTCATCGTCGTTTTTTTATGCGCACTGCATCATCGGAGACGAGCGGGCTGTTGGAGGCATGGTGTGCTATGCATCTGCGAATCGCATTGGATTCCTCATCGTCGTCTCATCGCGCGCATGGCATTTTCGGAGACGAGCGGGCTGACGCCACACTCGTCCTACGGTTGCTTTGCTGGCGGAGTTCGTAGGCCGGGTGTGGCGATAGCCCGCCCGGCTGTTGGAGGCAGGATGCGCCGTGCATCTGCGAATCGCATTGGATTGCTCTTCATCGTCTCACCGCGCGCGCCACATCATCGGAGACGAGCGGGCTGACGCCACACTCGTCCTACGGCCGGCTTGGCCAGCCATTTGCGGCATGAATGTCTTTGGAGAACCAGACACATGCGTCATCTTCACTCAAAGCTGCCTTGATTGGATTGCGGGCGATGTAGCGAGTCACGTTGGTCAGGTGTTCAGTGTCACGAATGAGGCGATTAAAGTTCTCTTCCTGCCATAAGCTTCCGACACGAGCGCGTCTTCGCTGAATCTGTTGGGCGCTGTACCATTTCCACGAGGCGCAGAGTTCTTCGAGTGCGTGCGGTGCCAGCGGCCGACAGGCGAGATGCACATGATTTGGCATGATGACAAACGCGATCATTTCCGAACGGATGCCTTCAAAATGAAGCACTGCGTTTTGCACGCATTCGCGATCGCATGGATGACGGAGCAGGCATTCGCCATGACCTTCATCAAGCAAGCCTTCCAGTTTGCGAAGTTGCGCACGTTGAAACGCCTCCCATGCCGCGACTTCATCGGGTGGAAGTCGCCCTTCATGGCGTGCCACCGCTTGCGCCAACCGCTGCCGCCAGGCTTCCTTTTCACGACGCATGTCTATCTCGATATTCCTGGGGAGTGAATCATCCAGTCGAAACGTGACGAAGTAGCATGCGCCAGGAATTCGCCAGTGAGGCAAATGGCGTTCATAACTCGTGAAGCCCGGCGTTGGCAGGCTGTCCGCAGGAGCGAAACCAATAAACTCCGGCGGGAGTGGAATGCGGGTTGGAACACGCCATGTCATCGGAAAAGCGTCTTCATTTGTGCAGCCGATAGCAAGCAGGAATTGCACCCCCATCGTAGGCCGGGTGTGGCGATAGCCCGCCCGGCTGTTGGAGGCAAGGTGCGCCATGCATCTGCGAATCGCATTGGATTGCCTATCATCGTCTCACCGCGCGCGTCGCATCATCGGAGACGAGCGGGCTGACGCCACACTCGTCCTACGGTTACTTGGTCGGCGGAGCTCGTAGGCCGGGTGTGGCGATAGCCCGCCCGGCTGTTGGAGGCAGGATGCGCCATGCCTCTGCGAATCGCATTGGATTGCCTATCATCGTCTCATCGCGCGCGTCGCATCATCGGAGACGAGCGGGCTGACGCCACACTCGTCCTACGGTTACTTGGTTGTCGGAGTTCGTATGCCGGGTGTGGCGCCAGCCCGCCCGGCTGTTGGAGGCAGGATGCGCCATGCATCTGCGAATCACATTGGATTGCTCATCATCGTCGCATCACCGCGCGCGGCATCATCGGAGACGAGCGGGTTGACGCCGCACTCGTCCTACTTCTTTTTTCCCTTTCCTTTCTTTGCGGGAGCGGGGGGTGGGGGTAGATCGTCGCCGGGTTGATTGGAGAAGCGGTAGGGATCGTTAAGACGACGCATTTCGGAAAGGAGCAGGGCCTGCATCTCTTTGAGCTTCGCGGCGTTTTTCGGATCTGCGGCGAGGTTGGGCTGGCCATGCGCGGGCAGGAGTTCGTGCGGGTTTTGAGCGAGGTTGAAAAGTTGGGTTTCTTGAACCTTTCGATCAGGGGCCTCGTATTGAATGAGTTTCCAATCGCCCTGCTTCACGCACCTCATGCCGGGTTTGCCACCTCCGCTGTAAGCGCCGTAAAGGACGTCGCGAATGGTTTTTGTTTTGCCTTCAAGCACGGGCTTGAAACTCAGGCCTTCATTGGTCTCCGGTGCCGGGACACTCGCGAGATCGCAGAGTGTGGCGAGCACGTCGAGCAGGTAGATGTTGCCTTCAACCCGGCTGCCGGCCTTGATGCCCGGGCCTTTGACAATGAAGGGCACGCGCCAGGTGTGCTGGTAGAGGTTTTGTTTGCCCATGAGACCGTGGCGGCCGATCGACATGCCGTGGTCGGCGGTGTAGATGATGTAAGTGTTGTCGAGTTCGCCGGTTTCTTCGAGCTTCTTTAAAACGCGGCCGATCTGAATGTCGATGTTCTCGCTGCACGCATACTGACGGCCGATCTCATTGCGGATGCTGGCTTCATCGCGACGCTGCCACACACCGCTCACGCTGACTTCATCACGCACACCGGAGTCAGTGGTGTCAAAAGGGTGCTTCAGCAGATGGTTCGGCGGCAAAGGCGGCTGCAAGGAGTGCAGGGAGGGCGGATTCGCCTCGTCGGTGTGATTCGTGGCACCGTACTTCGCCAGCAGCTCCGGCTTGCCATCGCGCGTGTCGTGCGGATGGGAAAAACCGTAATAGATGAGGAAGGGCTTCGCCTCCTTCGTGGTCTCGCGTTCGCCGAGGTAACTCATCACCTGATCGCCATGCCAGGCACTGCCGCTTTCGTCATCGCCACCGCGCTTGGAGGCGTCTTTACGCACGGTGAAAAGTTTGTTAGCTGCCTCGTAGCTGTTGCCCATCTTGCAGGTGCGCATCGTGGCGTAGCCGGCGCGGTTGAAGACCGCTGGAATCGTCTGCTGTTCCAGTGCGGGAGGGCTCGTTTTGGCACCCCAGGGTGCGGGTGGCAGATGCCACACGGTGCGCCCGCTCATGATCATGTGCCGCGATGGCATGCATACCGCGCCGCTGAAGGATCCCATGTGATAGGCCCCGTCAAACACCATGCCTTGCGCCGCGAGCCGGTCGAGATTCGGCGTCTGAAGCGTCGACTGAGGATTGTACATTTTCAAATCAAAGGGCGACTGGTCATCCACGAGGATGAACAGCAGATTAGGCTGCCGCCCGGCGGCGAAGGACGAAACCAGAAAGAGGAAGGACGAAAAGATGAGGCGAAGCAGGCGCATGATCTGCTGTGAACGCCAAAGCTGAGCTTTTATGTCATCGATTGACGGCATTGATCAATTCACAAACCCGCGAGCCTTCAGCCAGAACAGCAAATCCGCGAACCAGGGGTGCCGGGTGCCGATCAGGCCGGTGCCGTGGTCGCCATGCTGATAGAGGTGGAGTTCGTGGGGAATGCCGTGCTGATGCAGTGCGGCGGCGTAGAGCTGGGCGTGCTCCACGGGGACGAGTTTGTCCTCCATCGTGTGCCAGAGAAAGCATGGAGGCAGGCCGGACTTCACTTGAAGTTCGCTGGAGGTTTTGCGGAGGAGTTCTTCGTCTGGTTTGTCGCCGATCAGCATGTTGCGCGAGGTGGCATGCGGTTTCGTGATCATGCTGATGACAGGATAACAAAGAATGGCGAGGTCAGGACGCACACTGATATTATGCTTTCGGCCAACCAGCATGCCATCCTCGGGCCGGTTGATCAGCGTGGAGACGAGATGCCCGCCGGCGGAGAATCCCATCACGCCGATGCGTTTCGGGTCGATCTTCCACTTCGCCGCGTTGCCGCGGATCTGAAACATGGCCTCCACGGCATCCTGCAATTGTGCGGGATAGCGATAGCCCGCGCTGCCGAGCCGGTAGCGGAGCACAAAGACGGTGAGACCCTGCTCATTGAGCCAGAGTGCGAACGGTTCCGCCTGTCCTTCATAAATGCCGCTGTAGCTGCCGCCCGGGATCAGCAGCATGGCCGCGCCACTGGCTTTGGCTGGAAAGTAAGGGGTGAGTGTCGGGATGTCTTTTGCGCCCGTGCCAAGCGCGCCCGGCGCGCCATCCGGCCACAGGACGATGGGTTTTTCCGCGGCAGGCAATGAAGCGATGCTGATGAGCAGGAGGGCGAGAATGAGTGACTGCATGAGAAATGACGAGTGCATGAACGATCTGATTGGCCATCATGTTGCCCGCCACGTCATGCGCTTTCTTTGGCTCACTCTCTTCATTCTGCTTTCACCTTCGCCGACCATCATGGCGCAGGACGCACCGGTGAGTCTGCATTTCAAGCCACGCGACCATGCACTGGGGGATGTGCATCCATTCTTCCACGACGGGGAATGCCTGCTCTACTATTTGAAACCCGGAAAATATGAATCCGCGCTCGCTCGCTCACATGACTGGCTGCGCTGGACTGAGACGCCGGTCACGCACGATGCGGTGAAAGTGGGCGACTGGATGTCGCCCTACTTCGTGCTTGGTGTGTTTCATGATCCGGCCGTGAAAAATTTCCGCAGCTTCTACGGCCACGCACAGGGGCGCATGGTCAGCTCGGAGAGCCGTGATCTGCGGCACTGGTCGTGTGCGCCAAAGGCATTTCACCTTCCCGCTGCAGACTACTACCAGCGGCGTCGTGATCCCTTTGTCTTCTGGATCCCTGAGATGAAGCAATACGGCTGCGTCATGACCACCTGGATGAAAGGCCGCCCAAAGGAAACCTGCGGGGCGGTGAGTCTCGCCACTTCACCCGATCTGAAACAGTGGAAAGACCACGGTGTCATCCTTGATCCCGGGAACATTGGCGAGCCCGAGTGTCCGCAAATGTTTCGTCTTGATCAGCGCTGGTATTTGCTTGCGAGCATTTATGACCGGGCCGTTGGGCGGCCTGTTTATTGGAGTAGCGGTTCACCGCTCGGCCCATGGGGAAAAGAGCCGGCAGGTCAGCTCGATGGCAAAGACCTTTGCGCCGCGCAAATTGCCTTCGATGACGAAACACCCTTTTTGTTCGGCTGGATCCCGCTCAAGCCGGCCAGGCCGGGGAAGCAGGACTGGGGTGGCCACCTTGCGCTGCCGCGGGAAGTTCACACGCTGGCGGATGGCAGGCTCGGCACACGCCTGCCCGCGAAACTGATGAAGGCTTTTGAGCGGCTGCCATGGCAGAATGAACCCGGTGCATGGAACAGCCTCGCGGCGGAATTCACGCTTTCGATTCCTGAAAGTGCCGGGGAAACCCGACTGAGCATCGCACCACTTGGCGAGATTGTTTTGAAGCGGGATCAACTCCGCATCCTTGATGCCTCGGGTGAGTGCTGGAGTGCCTTGCCCGTCGACCTGCCGGCCGCCGGGCCGTTGCAGGTGCGCTTGTTCATCGAGGACAACATCGTCGAGATCTTCATTCAGGATCGTTATTCCCTGGCCGCCCGATTGCCTGTGATCACCGGGCCGCTGCGGTTTTCAACGCAAACGGCCCGCATCAGCTCCATGCGCTTCAGCGAATGGCAGTTGCCTCGCTGATATGCATTCGCGCTGGCAATTTGTCCTATCGTGACGGAAGGCATGCCATGTTGCATCCATTCAAAGATCTCGGAGTTCCTGAAGACATGATACGTGGCCTTGAGGAGCTGGGCATCATCACGCCCACCCAGATTCAGAAGAGAGTCATCCCATTCCTGCTGAAGGACGGCAGCGACCTCATCGCCCAGGCCCAGACCGGCACCGGGAAGACAGCGGCCTTTGGCCTGCCATTGCTGACAAAGATGGACTCCAAGCGCCGGGATATCCAGGGCCTGGTCATTACGCCCACCCGTGAGCTGGCAAAGCAGATCGGCAAACAGCTTTTCCGCTTCACCAAGTACACCGAGAAAATTTTCGTGGAGGTGCTCTGCGGTGGTGACAACATCGATCGTCAGGTGGACTCGCTGCGCCGGCCGACACAGATCGTCGTGGCCACTCCGGGCCGGCTCATTGATTTGACTCAGCGTCAGGCGCTTTCACTCGATTCAGTCCAGTACCTGGTGCTGGACGAGGCCGATGAGATGCTCAGTCTGGGTTTCAAAAAGCAACTGACGGAGATCCTCAAGCTGACTCCGAACAAGCGCAGCACCTGGCTGTTTTCCGCGACCTTCCCCGAGGCGATCCAGACGCTGATCAAGGGCTGCATGGCTGAAAACGCGCACTCGATTCAGATCGATCAGGGGCATGTCGTGAATCGTGACATCGATCACCGTTTCGCCATCTGCAAGCGGGAGGACAAGACCGAGTTCATCACAGATTTCCTGAAGCGGCAAAAGGATGCGCGGGGCCTGATTTTTTGCCGCACCAGGGCGGGTGCTGTCACCCTTGGGAATGAGCTCAGCGCGCTTGGTTTGTCCGTGGATGTGCTGCAGGGAGATCTGATGCAAAAGGAGCGGGACAAAGTCATGCGCGCCTTTAAAAAGGAGCGTGTTCAATTCGTGATTGCCACGGATGTCGTGGCTCGCGGCATTGATGTCGCCGGTCTGTCCTTCGTCATCCATCATCAGCTTCCTGACCAGCTTGAGTATTACACCCACCGCAGTGGCAGGACGGCCCGGGCAGGTAAAAAGGGCATGTCCCTCGCCCTGGTTGATCCAAAGGAGAAATGGAGAATTCCCGAGCTCGAAAAGACACTGCGCGTCAGCTTCCGCGAGTATCACAGCGAGGCTTCGCGCTAGTCGTCACGGTTGCAGTTCCACATTTGCCACGCCCAGCGTGCCGGGATGGAGGAGGTTGCCGGAGAAATGCATGCCGCGCGGTGTGTTGGGTCCGCCTCCGATGATCACGGCGTATTTGTAGCGCGGCTTGCCGGTGGCCTGCACGATGTTGCCCTGCACGATGACATCAGTCAGCGGAGGATCATCGGGCTGCTGGCCGGTGTCGAACTTGAATGGGGAACGCTCATCGCCCCAGATCCAGTGGGCATGGCCATGACCGAAATCGGAAATGATGTTGTTGGCGATGATTGAACCGCCGTCCGTGTTGGTGGCGTGTGCGGCGGCTCCGGGCATCAGGCCGATGGCCCAGAGGCAGTTTTTGGTGAACTGGTTGCCGGTGATGAGCACGTTGCGCGAGCCGTGCATGGACTTCATGCCCATGAATGAATTTTCAATGATGTTGTTAGCCACAATGACGTGGTCGCAGTGCAGATCGATGCCCTGCGCGGCATTCTGGATGTGATTGCCGAGGATGCGCGTGACGTCGCTGACCTCCGGGGCGGTGACGACGAGGCCGGAGCCCTGCTGCCAGTTGTCGGTGTAGCCTGCATCCCAGGCCTGCTGGCTCATGAAGGTGCCTTTTTGCGGATTCTTCTTCACGTAATCGCCAAGCTTGTGCCTGGCCTTGATCTCCGGTGTTGGAATGAGATTTTCCTCAATGATGCGGTTGCCCTCGATCAGGGTTCCTGTGCAGTAGGCCACGCTGATGCCCGTGCCGTCAGTGCAGTTAAAGGCATATCCCCATTCCTTGCTGGCCGTGCGGTCGTCGATGGTTACGCGCATGTAGTTGCGCACCAGACAATGGCTCACCCGGCTGTTTTTGCTCTCGCGCAGGGCGATGGCTCCAGACCGAGTGTGGTTGTCGATCACCCGGACATTGTCGATGACGAGGTCGCGGCATTTGATGGCCAGGATGCCTTCATTGGTAGTCTCCATGAAGCCATCCGCACGCGTCAGTGTCAGATCGCGAATCTCCGCGCCATTCGCGTTCTCGATCTCGATGATTGGCTGGTTGGCGCTCTTTTGAATGATGCGTCCGGGGCCGAACAAGCCGGAACGTTCGCCGCGAATGCGGATCTTCTCAGTGATCGGATAATCGCCTGCAGGAACAAAAATCAAGCGGCCCGGATTCGCGTTCAAGGCTTCCTGAATGGAGGGATAAGCGGTGACGGACAGTTCGGCGGCAGCCGCCGTGGCGGCCAGCAAAAAGGCAAGGAGAAGACGCATGCCACATGAAGCCGCGTTCGGCATTGATCACCACTGCTTTCAGGCCGGCGGATTTTTCTGCCGCGATCGCATCCCTGCCATTACGAGCCCTTGCCTGTCATCGCCGCGCGGGTAATTTCCCCGCCCATGCCTGACCTCGATATCCGTGAAATCCATCTTCTACGCGGCCCCAACATTTGGGCGAACTATCCGGTGCTGGAGGCTTGGGTCGATCTTGGCAGTTTGAAAGACGCGTCCTCCGAAGAGATCCCGGGCTTCAACGAGCGGCTTAAATCGTGGCTGCCGGGCATGATCGAACACCGCTGCAGCGTGGGCGAGCGCGGCGGATTTTTTCAGCGGCTGGACCGGGGCACCTATCCGGCGCATATCCTGGAGCATGTGACGCTGGAGCTGCAGACACTGGCCGGGCATCCGCTCGGCTTTGGCAAGGCGCGCGAAACCTGCGTGGAAGGCTTGTACAAAGTCATCGTGCGCTATCTCGATGAGGTGGTGGTGCAGGAGTGTCTGCGCAGTGCCCGTGAACTGCTTCTGGCGGCTTACACCGGCGGCACCTTTGATGTGGCGGCTGAAGTGACGCGTCTGCAGGATGTGGTGGATCGCAATGCACTTGGGCCGAGCACAAAAGCCATCGTGGATGCGGCCAAGGAACGCGGCATCCCATGGCGGCGCCTGCAGGAAGGCCGCAGTCTCATCCAGCTCGGGCAAGGCGCGAAACAGCGCCGCATCTGGACGGCGGAATCCGACCGCACCGGGGCGATTGCGGAATACATCGCCCAAGACAAGGATCTCACGCGCACGTTCCTGCGTCAGGCGGGCGTTCCCGTGCCGGACGGCCGCACGGTGAATGATCCTGATGA
>CANJVS010000066.1 GCA_947477755.1 Verrucomicrobiaceae bacterium
CATGCCGCGTTCGCCAAAACCCTCCATCGACCTCAACAAAATCGGCCACGGGGCGATGTTCAAGGGCAGCAAGGGTTTCCTCGTCGCTGATTTCGACTCGCGCATGATCGTGCCTTTTGGTGATGACGCGGACCTGAGCTACTACAAGCCGCGCAAGAAGGAGGACATCCTGCCGCCGATCGGTCACTTCCAGAAGCAGTGGTTCGATGCCTGCCGTGATCCAAGCAAAAAAACCGCCTGTGATTTTGGCTACAGCTCAAACATGATCGAGCAGATGCTGCTGGGCCTCGTCGCCTATCGTGTCGGCAAAAAGATCAAGTATGACCCAAAAACCGGCACCAGTCCGGACACGCCGGAGGCAAACCAGTTCATGGGCAAGCAATACCGCGAAGGCTGGAGCATCGACGGCTGATGCAACCCGATTCCCTTCGATCCGTGAACCGGATCGGAGGGATGGCGGCTTCGCTGCGTTCGCATGAAATGCAGCCCGTTGAAGTTTGCCGTTCTTTTTGTTATGCTTCCACACTGGTGCTGAGCTGACCGTGCCGGGTCTTGGCGCTTTACTGACGGGTGACCTTCACGCGCATGAAGCGCCGCGTGGAGCTATCCTCGGGGACGTTGTCCCGCACTTGAAGAGTCGTGCTGTTGTCGATTTCGATGACAAGACCGGCGCTGCTCCAGCTTGCCGGATCGGCCAGATTGCTGGTGGCTTCAACCGTGAAGGTGACATCCGTGGCCAAAGGATTCTTCGGCGTGACGATGCGCATGTAGTTGCTGCCGTTGATATTGGCAGCCGCAAAAGTGACCGGCGATGGATCTGAAGCGCCCGGCGTGGAGCCGAAGGCGTATTCGAGCAAGTTGCTCTGGCCATCGTGGTCAGGGTCGAGCGTTTCAGCGTCCGCGGGATTACCGAGATCGGGGCTCCAGTTTTGCGCCTGCCAGACCTGGAAGTTTGAGAGATAGGCGTTGAACGGAAGATCACGGAAGGTGATGGCGCTGGTGTCGTCCGCCTGCAACCGCACGGCGTAGCTGCCACCAACACCGACGGCCGCCGTAGTGTCCACGAGCGTCGTATTGCCAAAGGTGATCGCACCCGGACCACTGAGCTGACTCCAACCCGTGGTCAGACTGATGGGCGCAGGGAAATTGTCATCGGTGACGGTGCCATCCAACGGCACGGGTGAGAGCGGATAAGTGGCGACGCTGGCAATGCTGATGACCGGCGCCTTGTTCAGCGGCACGATGCTTAGATTAGTGAAGTTGCAGACATTCAGCACGCCCGCCGTGCCACCGCTGTTATCGACAGCGAATCCGACCAGCACCGGAGTGCTCATGATGATGGTCTGCGGCTGGCCAAGCTGAGTCCAGGTGCCGGGGCTGCCGCCTGAATCAGCCGCGTGGAAAGCGGTGACGCGATTGCCCTGACGCACCAGACGCATCCAGCGCACCGTGCCGGTGAAGCTGGGGACGCCACCACCACCGCCATTGGCGAGAGAACGCCAGATGTAACCACTGAAGGCGCCCTGCGGAATGCGTCCGAGATGGATGTACCCGGCGGTGCTGTCCATGCTTTCACGGATCATGATGCCGGACTTCGCACTGAGGGCGCTGGAGGTGGCACTGGCGAGCTTTGCCGTGATCATCACATCTCCGTAGTACTGCCAGCCGTAGAACGCACCCTGGCCGTCCATGCTTCCACTGCCGCCAATGGTGTAGGTGCCACCACTGACAGCGAACGTGCTGGCCGTCGGTGTTCCTGTGCCGAAGTTTTCCGTGATCAAAGCAGAACCGCTGGGTGTGGGCGTGAGGGTCACGTTGTCAAAGGTTCCGGTGCCAAGCACGCCTGCCGTGCTGCTATTGCCCGTGGCGGTGAGACCGATCTGGGTGAGCGTGTCCGCCATGGTGATCGTGGTCGCCGTGCCGATCGCATTCCAAGTGCCCGGTGAACCCGAAACATCGCTGGCATAGAAAGCGGTCACGGCTGTGCCGGTGCGGTCCAGTTTGATCCACACGGGCAGCGTGATCCCAGCTTGCGTGGTCACAGTATCGTTGGTTGACGCCGTGGTGCGGGTGCGGAATTGCAAGCCCGTGCCGGGAACATAACCAAGCACTGCACGATTGCTGGAGCGGGCGAGGCTGTCGCGAATTGTCACCCCTGCAAGTGGCGCGGAGGCGGCACCACCGGTCGCGGTCAACCTTGCCACGATGCTGCCATCACCCGTGACCTGACGGGCCATGACATGAGCAGCGTCGGTGGTCGTCGCGGCATAGCCTGCCCCCATGCCGGTGAGAATGTAGCTGCTGCCGATTTGCGAACTCTGGCCGCGCTGCTGAGTCGTGGGACTCAAGTCTTGCGCGATCCAATCCGCTGGAGCGATGGCGCTGCCGACAATGACGGTGACTTGATCGCTCACGGTAAACTGGCCATCGGTCCCCGTGATGCGCAGCACATAAACGCCGTCGGCGCTGAACGTCACGGGAGAGGATGCCAGCGTGGGTGTGCTAAACGTCGCCGTGCCGGGACCGCTGGCTTGAGTCCAAAGTTGCGTCACCGCCTGCGGCGCGCCGTCGTCCGCCACAAAGGCACTGACGATCAGGCCATTGCCACTGGCCACCAGCGGCCCCTGCGCCGTTGGGCTGGTGACATACACAGTCGGCGGACTGTCATTGTCTTGAATCGTCACGTTGTCATAGCCATTGCCACCGATGTCATAACTGCCTGACGCGATCTGCAGGATCACGATTTCACCGCCTTCTGTGAGTATATCATCCACGGGCGTCACGTCGATGACTTTGCTCACATCGTTGACGGCAAAAGCAACACTGGCGCCGATGTTCGCATAGTCCGTCGTGTTCGTGGCCGTGCCGGCGATGGTCAGATTCACGGTCAGTGCAACATTCAATGGCGCCGTGCGAGTGATCGTGAACTGGCCTTTGTTACCGGCGGTCTCGGTGGCACTGGCATCATTAGTCACGATGCTTACCGTGCTGCGATCATCATCAGCGATGGTCACCGTGGCGGCGTTTGGCGTGCCAATGGTGTAAGCGGCGTTGGTGCTGATTGTTTCGATCACCGTCTCCGGCCCCTCATTGGTTGTGTCATTGCTGGAAACCGTGACATTCAACGTGGCACTCGATTGGCCGATGGGAATAACCAAGCTCAATGGCGTTGCGATCGCCGTGTAGTCTGTGCCGCTGGTGGCTGTTCCGGTTCGATTCAGGGTGACGGTGAGTGCGCTGGTGGTCGGCCCCGTGCGCGACACGGTGAACTGTCCGGGATCAAGACCGACTTCGGCAGCATTGGGATCATTTGCCAAGATGCTGACGACAGGCAAATCGTCGTCATTGATGGTGAGCGTGTGGACACTCTGCGAACCCATGCTGGCTCCTGTCACATTCGACAATGTGACCAGGATGGTCTCCGCAGTCTCAATGTCGGCGTCATCGATCAACGTGACCGGAATCGTTTTCACCAGTTCTCCAGGCACAAAGGTCAGCGTGCCGGATGTCAGCGTGAAATCTGTGCCGCTCGTGGCGGTGCCGCCGGTGACGGCATAATCGACCGTCACGTTCGTGGTCGCGGGCGTGCTCAGCGAGACTTGCAAAACCGCCGTGCCACCCGCCTCCGCGATGCTGCTCGTGCTGGCGGCAAAACCCGCAAAGGCCAGGGCCGGAACCGTGTCGTTGTCTTCAATGGTGTAAGTGAAAGTGGTGTTTGTTCCCAATTGCGCGGCGTTCGGGTTACGCAGCAGAAGGGAGATCACTTCATCAGGTTCGACGATGCTGTCATCGGTGATGGTCAGCGGGATGTTCTTGGTCTGTTCGCCAACGCCAAATGTCAGCGTGCCTGAGGGCATCGTGTAATCGACCGTGGCTCCATAGGCCGTGGTCACAGTTGAGGAGCGCGCGAGGAATTCCGCCGCCGCATTTGCCACCATGCCGCAATAGAAGGACCGGCTGCGATAACTGGCCACATCACGCAACATCACCCCGGCCTGTGAATTCGCAGCGCCGCCGGACTGCGAGGTCACACGCGCAGCGATGGTGAAGTCACCGGTCACAGGCATGGCCACAAAGTGACACTCATCTTCCGAGCCGCCAATGGCAGCACCCGATCCGCTGACCGTATACACGCCGGCATTGAGACTGTCGGTGCCTTGCGCATTCACATAACCAACTGTGCGTCCGATCAGGGATGGCAATGCCACACCCGTGATGGTCACGTTGTCAAAGGTGGCCGTCGCCAGCGTGCCATCCGAGCGCGCACTCACCGCGAGTCCGGCGAAAAGATCCTGACCAAAGGGCAGTGTCTGATTCGTGCCCACTTGGGTCCAGGTGCTGCCATCCGGTGAAGAGAAGGCGCTGAACACGCTGCCCGCACGCTGTGCCTTCACCCAATACGGCCGCAGCAAGGAGGCCGTGGCGGTCGCGCCATTCGTGGTGACGCGATACACGCCACGCGCGGTGCCATCTTTTTGCGCAGTCATCGCCATGTGTTTCGAGGTGGTGGCCGTGGTCTCGCGGATCATCACACCCGCCTTGGAAGTAGTGATGCCGCCGGTGACTGAGGTGACACGGGCCGTGATGATGCAGGTGATGGAGTTGCTGACCGGGAAGGACACGTAGCGGCAAATGTCCGCCGTGCTCGACTGAGACAGATCGGTGCCACCTGCTGCGAGTGTATAAACACCAGCAGTCTCCGAACTCGAACTGGCCGGCGTCGAGGTGCCAATGGTCGCATGTGAAACGGCACCCACGGTTCCTGTGACTTCCATTCCAGTGACGCTGACATTGTCAATCGTGGCGGTGCAGGAGGTGCCGCTGGAGTTCGATGCAGCCATGATGCCCGCAGTGTAACTCGTACTCGACATGCTGATCGTCTGGGTCGTGCCGACCTGGTTAAACACCACGCCATCCGTCGAGTAATAGCTGCTCAGCGCGCTGCCGTTACGCACCACCCGCACCCAGTAAGGCAGCGTGCTGGCAAGCGAGCCTGAGGTGGAACTGCGGGTGCCGGTGTCCACCACGTAGTCCACCGTGGTAGGCACGGTGGCAGCACTGGTGAGCGATACCGGAATGCTCACGCTTATCAGGCTTTCCGAACCGGAGGAGCCAATGCTGTCAAAGGCAACCTTCTGAGCGCTGGACTCGTTGTCGTCGAGATAGATCGTGGCACCGGACGCCTTGGAATAGGAACCGTTTGCGAGACTCAGCGCGATCGTTTCCGTGCCTTCGAAAGCCGCGTCGTTCACGATGGCCAAAGGCACGTCGGCCCCTTGTGAACCCGCTGGAATCGTGAGCACTCCGGTGCTGGTCGCAGTGTCAAAGGTCAGCGTGGCACTGGTGGTCACGGTGTAGTCGGAGACCGCGGTGGCATTACCGCCCAGCGCAAAGTTGACGGTAAGGGCGCCCGTCGTGGCGCCAGTGCGTGATACGTAGAACTTCACAGGTGCCGTGGAACTGCCTTCGGCGATACGATTGGTCGCGCTGCCGGTGCCCACCTGCGAATCCACCCAGACCGTGGGCTGATCATCGTCACGCAGCCACATGGAAGCGCTGGTGGTGGGCCCGAACGATTGATAGGCGGCGTCAGAGACCAGGGTGCAAATGACGGTCTCCACATCTTCCAGCGCCGCGTCATTCACCGGAGTGATGGTGAGGTCGACGGTGTTCGTGCCGGTGCCAGTGATAATCACGGCGCCAGTGCCTGTAGCTGTATCGAAGGTGCTGCCGGTGGGCGTTGTCGGGAGGGTGACGGTGTAATCACTGGTCACGGTGGCGGTGCCGGTGAGTGCGAACTTGACGGTGACATTGCCGGCAGCCGTTCCCTTCAGAGAGAAACGGAACTTGCCCGTCGTGCCCGGCTCGGATGCGGACGAGATGTTGATGAGTTCAACATAAGGCGCATTGCCGGTGGTGCCGTCATTGATCGTCACCGTCGCAATGGAGTTGCTGCCGAGCTGGTAATTGGTTGGACCAGCGCCGAGTTGCAATACAACTTGTTCGGCCGTCTCGCCCAGATTGTCCCAATGCGGCAGGATGCTCACGCTGGCGGAAGCCGATCCGGCGGGAATCTGCAAGACCCCGGGCAGCGCCTCAAAGTCCACACCGTTGAGCGCAGGCACACCGCTGGTGGTGCCGGCGACGGAGTAATAGACCGTGAGTGGCTGGCTGGTGTCGCCAGTGCGAGTGACGAGGAACGTGCCGGTATCCGCCGCCGCGCCAGGCGGCGTGAGATCGACTTCCTTCGCCGAGGCATCCGTGGCGGTCACGTTCACGATTGCGGTGTCGTCGTCGATGACATTGATGGTCGCCACGGTGGCGCTTGGATTGAGCACATAGGCGGCATTGGCGGTGAGTGTCAGCTTCACGGTTTCCAGCGATTCCACCAGCGTGTCATCGAGTGTCGCGGCCGTGATGGTTGTGCTCGCCGCGCCCGCTGAAATCGTGGCGACTCCAGTGAGTGTGGCGTAGTCGCCGCCAGCGGTGGCCGTGCCGCTGATCGTGTAGTTGACGGTCAATGCGGCAGCCGTCGAGCCGGTGCGGCTAAGCGTGAACACGCCGGGCGTGCCGCTGTTTTCGACGGTGGTGTCGGTGGTCGCCATGAGGCTGACTTTCGGCAAGGTGGTGTCATCGTCTTCAATGGTGACCGTGGCACTGCCGTCACCCGCACCGATGAGATAACCGGCACCGGCGGCCAGCGGCAGGATCAGAGTTTCCGGTCCTTCAGCGACGGCATCATTGGTGCCGGTGACGACGATGTCGAGCGTCGCGCTGTCAGCGGGAATGGTGAAGGTATTGAACGGCGAGCCTGACGTGAGAACCGGCAGCAGAGTGTAGTCACTGGTGGTCGCGGTTCCTTGCGCGGTGCTGACATTGACGACGAGTGACTGGCTGACGACACCCGTGCGGGTGAGGCGCAGCGTGGCCTTGTCCGTGCCGCTGTTTTCCAGGGCGCTGGCATCAGGCGCGGTGATGGTGACAATGGGCAGGGCGGCCGCTTCAAAGTTGGCCCCGCTATAACTTGGGCCCACGGTCACGCTGTTGTTGAACAGCTCACTGAACGAGTAGCCATACAGCAGAGGCGTCATCGAGTAGGTGTTCGCCACAAGATTGGTGATGGTGTAGTAACCGTCGGCGTCCGTGACCACGGGGTTGGAGCTGTTGGCATTCACCAGAACATTTGGCAGACCGGCACCGTTCGCTGTGACCCGGCCTGAGACGGAGAACTTGCCCCCGCCGGTGCCAACGGTGATCAAAGTTTCGCGCGTGACGCTGCCACCCCTCATGTCCGACACGGTGCAGCTCACCACATAACTGCCCGCCGTGCTGAAGGTGCGGGTGATGGATGCCGCATTGGGCGAGACGATCTTCACTGCAGTGTCACCCCAGTGCTGCCATTGGTAGGCCAGCGTGTCGCCGTCTGTGTCACTCGCGGTGGCAGTGAAGGTGACGGTTGCGTTTAAAGGCACCACATTGGAGGAGGCTGCGAGCGTCAGGGTGGGTGCGTGGTTGCCACCGAAATTGCCCATGTTCACCACCACATCGACATACTTCGGCGTGGTGCTGCTGACGCCAACGGTGGTGATGAAGATGCCCGCTTCGGTATCGCCAAAAGTGCTGCCCAGCGCGATGGCGGCATCGTCTTTGAGGAAGGGCGAGCCCGGTGTGGTGTCGATCAGCTGGATGTTACCACCGCCCCCGGCTGAAAACTTCCAGCCAAGGAGCATCCCCTTGTCCGCCCATGGACGGGAGGTATTGCCGGTGTAGTTTTGGCGCAGCTCACCCCAATAGGTGCGCAGGGCATCCTTGACGATGGTCAACGCATAGCGATTACGCGGATCAAGCACCGGCTGATCCATGGCGTAGAGTCGATACAATCCGCTTGATGTGATGTTCTGCACGTAGTTGTCCGGCATCCACTTGATCTGGTTTTTCGCCGCCGCGTTGTAGTGGTCAGTCGGCACACCTCCGCCGCCCATATTATCATAAGAGTCGCCGTACTCGGAATTCGCTCCAGGCCCGATGGCGCTGGTGCCGGCCGTGTCCCAGAAGTTCGCGTGAGCAAGACCAAACGCATGGCCGATCTCGTGAGCCGTGACGCCCACGCTGTCGCCATAAATCCACACGGTATTACCGCCGCCCCAGCCGCCGGCAGGTCGTGCGCCACCGCTGAGTCGAAGCACCGTGCAATCATAGTCATTGAAGTCGAAACCCATCCTCCGTGCCTGCTCGCGCGCATCGGACATCTCCAGGCCGAGACCATCGACATCACCGCCGTTGGAGGTGTCGCGCTGCACGTACCAGGCCTCGTTCCTGGGCAGTTTCACGGGAGGCGTGACCGTGGTCAGGGTGGTCAGTTTGCCGAACGATGATTTCAAGTAGTAGTCCGCCACGTCGCGCATGACGGTGTAACAAGTGGACTCTGTCGCAGGCACCGCGTTCGTGTCCTGAAAGGTCATGGGAATGAACAACACCTTCACCGTACCCAGCGCCGCGGTCGGAGCTGCCGGCAACACGCCGGTGATCGTGGTGGGTCCGCCCGTGGCGCCTTCCCCATACACAAGCTGGGTGGTGAGCATCGGCCTGTGATAGCCACCGCAAAGATAGATGACTTCCTCCGGCGTCTCGACCACGGTCTCCGTTTGCTCCTCTCCCACCGGTTGCGCTGTCTGCGTATCATTCGCTGTCGTGAGCCCGCTGATCGGACAGGCCGTGACCTGCTTCTTTGACTGATCAGGAACCTCACCCACTTCCAGCACGCGCAGGGGTTCTTCATTCGCCGCGATCTCGCGATCAATGCCTACCCCATTGATCGACGCGTTCGGAACATTCAGCACGGACTCGGCACGCCGACCATACACATGCAGGTTATAGGCCCCCTCTCCAGGCACTTGGGCGATACGATGTGTCAGGGTCTTCCCCGGCGGTGGCAACGGCTCGCCCGGAGCTGGCATTCCCTGATAAACGGCAACTGATGCGCGATGATTGATGCGCCGCTCCAACAGCACCAGAATATCTTCTGGAAGTTTTTGTCGCACCACCATCGGAACGGCCTTTTCCAGTGCCTGACGCGGATCGTCTTTGATGAGTTGCTTGAAAACCGGCCTGCGAGCCTCGGCCAGCGAGCGCCCTTCAATCTCCAGATTGACTCGCTCTGCCGCCGGTGCCTTGACATAGCGCTCCGCCCAGTGCTGAAAGCCCTCCAAAGGCGAACCTGACACTTGAACTTCCTTGGTTACCGACGTCTTGGCGGCCGCTGATTCGACCGCCTTGGGAACTGCTTTGCCGGGCTAAACCGTGATGGTACTGGAGCTGGAGCTAGCTTAGCATTCTGCTTGGCGGGATCAGGAGTATCTGATGCCTGCCAGACCATTGATGAAACAATTACTGCCGATAGCAGGATTAGATGTAATTTTTGCCGACGGTTCACCTGATTTCCTGTGTGTTACTTGGTCATTCACAACCTTTTAAATCGTGACGAGCCTGGTAATGTACCAGCTTTTACTTCCGAAAAGCCATCTCAAATTTTCAGAATTTCAATACCCCGTCGACTCATTAAAAAAGACACCCAAACAGGCCTCCGCGCCTCGCCAACTTCTGACACCTCATTGAGACTACTCTGGCCTCATCCGTTTTTTTGGGCAGACACTGACATCCACGGCACCACACTCCGCCTAACCACTAGCCAAGCACGCTGTCAGGCACACGCGCGATGATCCGTTGATTTGAATCACGCACCACGATCTTGCCATGAATGATCTCCGGCGGATCACCGATACCCTTGGCATAATCTTCAGCCAAATCCTTGCTGCAGCCCAGGGATTGGCGAATTCGTGCGGCGAGCGCTTGGAGTTCGGTATCGGTCATATCGCCTCACTAAGCCAGATTGGCGGCAAAGTCGCGCTCAGAATTGCGAAAGCTTTCCTATCGCCAAGTCGCCTCAAATTTA
>CANJVS010000067.1 GCA_947477755.1 Verrucomicrobiaceae bacterium
AAAGCGGTTGCGGGACTGGCCGTTGAAGTTGGCGAACGCTCCACCGACGTAAATCCGACCTGAGGAGTCGGTGGTGATCGCCTGGATGAAGTTGTCAAAACCGGCACCGATGTCGAAACCAGCATCAGCAACGAGATTGGCGTCCGTCCTCTTGAGAACGCCATAGGAGCCGGAGAGTAGCTTACCATCCGCCTGCTCGTGTAGGGCCATCGTTTGAATGTAGTGCCCCGGGAGTGTGAGGCCGAGATCCGCTCCGCTGGTGCCATTCAGCCGCTTCAGCGTCGCCAGGGGATTCCCCCCTGCGAACAATGAACCGTCATCCAAGCGAATCACGGCATTGATACTGGCACCAAAAAAGCCGCTGGAAAAAGGAAATGGATTGAATGCACTGACCCGGCTGCCGCTAGCGGAGAGCTTGACCAAAGAACTCAAATTAAACCCTGGCATGGTCGATGTGCTCCAGTTGGTAACATTGCTGCCGACATAGAGCGCGCCGTCCGTGTGGCGGAAAATACTACGCACGGCTTTATTGTTGTCCTGTGTTCCGGTGCTGATGCTATTGGTAAAACCGGCATCACGCGCACCAGAGGCATTCAGCTTTGCCATATAGCGGATGGCGGTCGTGCCAATGGTGGTGAACTCACCACCAATATAGACGGAACCATCTCCTGAAGTCGCCAGCGCACGCACGATTTTGTCGGGGCCGACGGTGCTGGTATTGAAGGTTGTGTCGAGAGCGAAGCCGGAGGTCAGACGAGCCACGCGCAATCTGGGAGTTTCTGCCGCGCCCAAAGCCACATGGGTGAATTCCCCGCCGATGAAGATGCGCCCAGCAGAATCGAGCGCGATAGCTTCCACGGAAGGTCGGTTGGTGTTGTTCACCGTCGGGAAATTCGTGTCTAGGCTTCCGTTCGCAAGAATGCGCACAAGACCTTTGCGGTTTGTGTTCACACCATTGATCGTGACGGTATCAAAAGCGCCACCCACGATGTAGGAGCCATCTGATAATGGCTGGATGGCATTAACATAACCTGCGTAACCATTTCCGGCAAAAGTTGGCAGATTCCCAGCCACAATTGCGCCCGGACGCTTCTGCACCGTCAGTGTGGCTGAAGCACTCGTGTCATCACCGAGGCCATTGGAGGCTTTCAAGCTGTATTGACCGGCGTCGTTGAAGTCGATGTTTGTGAGAATCAGAGTGTTTGTCGTGGCTCCGGCGATGCCGGTGCCGTTGGTGAGCGCTGTGTTGCCGTAATACCACTGGTAAGTCAGCGGCGTGGCTCCAGTGGCGGCTGCGCTAAGGATGAGGCTGCCGCCGAAATCGACGGTTTGGGCCACGGGGTCCTGCGTGATCTCCGGCGCACCGAGCACATCGAGGTTTGCTACACGGCTGGTGACAGACGTGGCTCCGGGGCTACTGACGACAAGGGAGTAGGCGGCTTGATCGGCCTCCTGAATGTTCGTGAGCGTCAGCGTGTCCGTGGTGGCACCTGTGACATTGCCGCCATTGCTCAGCGGGCTGCCACTTTTCTGCCACTGGTAGGTGAAGCCATTGTTCCCGGAGGCTGTGGCGCTGAAACTGACGGTGGTGCCTTGATTGGCGACGCGACCGGTCGGCTGGCCCGCAAAGAAGAGGCTCGCGGCACCGCTGCCCTGGAGCACCGCTAGTCGATTTGCCGCGCTACCATTGTATTGGCTGAAATTGATGCCCATGATCCAGATGCGGCCCAGCAGATCCGGGACAATGGATTGAATTATGGTGGTACCATTGGCGCTGTTGATGCCTGTGCCCACGTTAAAACCTGTATCCTGAGAGCCATCAGTATTGAGGACCATGAAACGACTGGTTGGCGTGATGAAGTAACCACTGAGCGCCACTTTCCCATTAGGCAGCACTGCGATCGTATTGACCTGATCGGGCAAGGAAGGAGCAGTGAACCCACTCGCCATGCTGCCATTGGGAAGCAGTTTGAAGACCGTGCCAGATCCCGCCACCCCCGACCAACGCCCAACATAGAGGTTGTCATTTGTATCCACGGCGAGGGAGGTCTGAGTCGTGTAACCATCCGGGAAGGTGGGCATGAAAGAAGCATCCACAGTGCCATCGGCCAGGAATCTAACCAAACTCGGCACATTGACAGCGGACGGGAAACTGCCACGTGAGCCAATGGCACCTCCGACGATGAATTTGCCGTCGGACTGGAGCACGACTGAAGTGACACCACCGTTCAGCAAGGGTTTGAATGACAAATCCAGTGAGCCATCCGCATTGAGACGAACCAGATTTCGATAATCTGTCGAGTGGGTAAACAGCGCGAAAACACCCCCGACATAGATACGTCCATAGCTGTCGGCAAAAATGACGCTGGGGGTCACTCCTGCACCCGAGTTGTAAAAGGAACTGTCCAATGACAAATCAGGGTTAAGACGTGCAAAGCGGCTCAACGGAGTCCTAAGTGTACCGCCTCCAACCGCAGGCTGCGAGTGTTCAGTAAACTGCCCGCCCAGCAGGATGCTCCCATCTCCCATCCTGAAGGCAGTTTTTACTTCCCCATTGAAGCTTGCACCACCAGGCTCACTGCCGACGACTGACGGAGAAACGACGGTGATGTTGCTGAATGTGCCCGGATTGAACTGGCCGCGGGTGCCGACGATAGTTCTGCCGTCAGGCAAATGCAGAGCCGTGTTGATATAAATGGAGCCAGATCCACCATTCGCCCCGGAGCCGTTGTAGGCAGAATCGAGAACTCCACCCAGTTGATTAACATTGAGCGTGGCTGGCACCGTCGGTGTGGAGCCAGTGCCATCCGTGACAGTGAGGGTGTAGTTGCCGTTGTCGGAGGCATTTGCCCTAGCGATGCTCAGCGTGGCCGTGGTGGCACCGGAGTAGCGGCCGCCATTGATGATCGTCGTGCCATCGCGCGTCCAGACATAGCTGGCCGTGGGCTCCGCCGTGACACTGGCTACCAGAGAGGCCGTGCTGCCCAGTGCCGGAGTCGCTGAGGACGGGTTCGTGTTGATCGTGGGAGCCGCGTGGGAGAGAGCCGATGTCAGGCTCAAGAGAACTGCGAGGAGGAGAGCGGATGCAGAGGAGTGTTTCAGCGCCATATCGTCAGTGGGGGGGACGGCAGCGATAGTATGTCAAAAGCTCGTTTTGGGAAGCACTCGATTGAATTCCTTTTTCTGCGCAAGTTTCCCGATTCCACGCATCCCCCCATGGGAAAGACTGAAGTCGTTTTTATTGTCTGTGCCTCCACGTCTCTCGCCATTAGCATCATCACGAAACCCACACACACCTATGAAACGCATCACCACATTCCTTCTCATGGCATCACTGCTCCCCTGCGTGACCGCGCTGGCGCAGCTCAAACCGATTAATGACGGCATCAGCAACACGCTGCTAATCAGCGAGCGTGAGGGCAGCTACTCCAGCCAGGGCGGCAGCAAGGCCACGGCGGAGTTTGGCGAGCCAAATGTCGGCGGCAGTGCAGCCAAGAACACCGTCTGGTATCGCTATGTGGCACCCACGAACGGACGCTACATCGTGGAGATCCCAGACACTCCGGACCTGCGCGCCGAGCTGCGCTATCCCGGCAATCCGGCCACCACGATCCCGCTGCAAACCTTTGTCGATGGCACGAGCAACACACTCTTGCCGAACCCGGAAAAGCTCTCTGTGGATCTCGATCGGTGGCAGACGGTGTATCTCGTGGTCGATACCCCGCAGCCCTTCAACCTCTCCTGGCGCTTCGTGCAGGTGAACAACAATGACTGGCATGATGCCGAGTCCATTGCGGGTGGCAGCGGAACCGTCGTGCGTGGCAATCGCGGAGCCACGAACAACCTCAGACAGATCGGTCTCGGCATCGTTGACCCCGCGATCTGGTTTGAATGGACCGCCCCGAACACGGGCGACTACTACCTGGACCTCGTGGGCTCGCGGCAGTGGGATGGCACCACGTTTAATGGCTTTGGCATCAAGGTCTTTAATGGAACCACAGGCGTGCTGAGCAGCGTTATTGGTTCGGCATCAGGCAGCACTTTGGACAACTCCACCCGCGTTCCCCTCTCTGTCACAGCGGGGCAGGTCTATTACATCGCCTGCACCAGCGGCAGCGGCGCACCGGACAGTCAGATTTGGCTGTCATGGTATCCGCAAAACAGCGCAGGCGTGCTGGCCTGGGCGCAGAGTGAGCAGCGCGTGTCCGAAGCTGATGGTTCCGTGAGCAGCCGCTTTTTCAAACTGCGCGGTGATGGTGATGGCAGCGTGCGATTCATCGGGGAAACCGTCGATGGCCAAGTGCCAGCCATTGGTGGCACGGATTATCAGATCCCGAGTGAAGCCGTACTGCTCGCCTTGGGTACACGCTCGGGGCAAGTTTCCATCCCCATCGTCTCCGACAGCCTAACTGAGTCAGGTGAATTTTTCGGCGTTGGCTTCAGCAATCCTACCGGCGGCTTCACCATCGCGGACGGCACCAGCAATACCATCCTCATCGGTGAAGAGATCGACCAGGGCGGCTACAGCCTCACTTGGAATGAAGTGCGTGTGAAGGAGGGCCAGACCGCCTATGTTGAGCTGCGTCGTCAGCGTGCGGGGAATCGTCAGGTGGCTGTGGGCTGGCGCGTGATCTCAGGCACCTGCCGTGCGGGGATCGACATGCAGGAACTCTCCGGCACCGCCTATCTAGCTCCAGGTCAGCTAACCACAAACATCGCCGTGCCCGTGTATCAGGATCGTGCTTTCGAGGGGCCGGAATATTTTAATGTCTCGCTCACTGGCAATCCCCAGCTCGGCTCGATCACTGATGGCACGAGCAACACCATCGTGGTCGTGGAAGACGACGACTTCTTCGTGCCACTGCCCGGCAGTTATTGTGGCCTGCTCGATACCCAGGGCTGGGGCGCATTGGTGAGATGCACCGTCACCGGCATCGGCGGAGCCAGTGGCACGGTGGACTACATGGGAGCGACCTATCGCTTCACGGGGAGCTTTGATGCTTATGGTCAAATCGTCGCCAACTTCGCCCGCATCAATCGCCCCTCCATCGGCCTGCGTCTTCGCTTTGCCGAAGGCTGGGCACGCTGCGCCGCCTCCCTGCGTGATCCCGAGGGCGACTGGTCCGAGGGCTCCGTGCGCTACCTGCCCTACAATGGCAAAACCAGCATCGCCCCTCAGGTCGGCAACTACACGATTCTGTGCGAAGGCATCGGCGGCGGCTCTGTGGCCGCACCTGCCGTGATGACGAGTACCGTGCTCGGAGATGGCAGCGTTCGTTTCATCGGTCGCACCGCTGATGACCAGACCCTCACCATCTCCAGCCGCATCGCTCAATCCGATCCTGATGGACTCGTCCGTGGCGAGTGTGCCCTCATGCTACCGCTCTACACCAAGACTGGAAACCTCTACGGCACCTGCGACTTCGGCCTCGGCACCCAGTACCCCGGCGCACCCACCACACTCGGCTGGCTCAAGCCCTGGCGTGCCAAAGATGTGCTCTATCCCGCGCTGCCTTTCCAATCCATCGCCTGCCAGGTCGTGCGCTACATCCCGCCCACCGGGGTGCAGCGCGTGACCGCCCCCCTGACCGCCTCACTCGGTGATGGCAGCGTTCGTTTCATCAATGGTGGCTCCACGCTCGATGGCACCAGCAACACTCTGCTCATCTCCGAGACGAACAAAGTCACCATCACCCAACCGGGCAATCCGCGCGCTTGCTCCATCACTATTGATCCCAAAACCGGCTGGTTCAGCGGCAAAATCAAAGCCTCTGGCGCGACCCTCTTCACCAATTTCTACGGCGTCTTTCTTCAAGGCGGCTACGGCTATGGCCGCGGCTACTTCCCCGGCAGCCAGCGCTCTGGCGTGGTGGAGATCGGAGATTTTTAAGGGGGCTTACTATCTCAGCCGGTCCGGTTTCAAGTTTCTGGTTTCCAGAAAAAATGCCAGGCTAAGGAAAAGATGCGTAAAAGATAAAAAGATGCCAAAAAATGCCAAGCTAAAAGTGCAAAGAGTCGATTCTAACATGTTGATTATGAGCATCCTTGTTTTGCGTTCAGGCTCAGTAAGGTTTGGCGAGAGACGTCCCGTTGATGATTTTGTCAGAGGCTCAACAAGTAACGCTCAACACGGATTCCAGATCAATCATGCCGATGGGCTGCACACCGCAGACGTATGGGCCGGAGGTGAGTTTTTAAAATTCCGCCACTTGAATCACCTGACCTTTTACGACAGCTCCGTGATTAGGATTCAATGAACGAAAAAGCGGCCTGACTTTCGCCAGACCGCTTTTCGTGAGGTTTCTTGTGCTAGCCCCAGTCTAGTAATTGCGCGTGGTCTGGGTTTCTACCGTGGTGGACTGCGGGACGATAGAAGTCGGTGATCTTACCGTGGTTTCTTCCGTCGTGGTCGTGGTGGTACTGCCGCGATTGTGGCGATGATCGTCATCATCATCAAAAGTTTCGCAGTTGGTTAGGCAGAGCAAGCTGGCAGATGCCAGGAAGGTGAAGAGCAGTTTGTACATAAGGGTAGTTTTTTTGAAGGGTTCTTACTTTGATTCTGTGGTCGTCGTCGTGGTCTTTGTTTCAATGATCTGGGGCGTGATGAGCCCAGCTTTTCTCACGATGACTTTGTTGGCCACGAAGTTGTCTCCAACCTTGGTGTAATACACCGTGACTGGGACGCCGGACTTTACGGTCTTGATGGAAACCGGAGCGCCGCTTTCATCCACATAAATGGTCGTCTTGCCATAGCTATATGGAAGGGGTTCAGGGGATGTTTCTGTCCTCAGGATGATCCGCTTTGGCCCGAACTCGCTGATGGTTCCCATGGACATGGTCGTGGTCTGAGTTGTTTCGACGGGCGAGACCGTGACGATGGGTGCGACTACACCTGTTTTCACCATGATCTTGGAGGCGATCAGCGTGTCCCCCACCTTGGTGTAGTACACAGTGACCGGAAGCCCTGAGGTCACGACTTTGGCGGAAACAGCGTTGCCGTTTTCATCCACATAGTTTGTTGTCTCGCTGGAGATATAGCGCACAGGCTGGCTGCCCACAGCCGTTTTGATGATGAGCCCCTGCGGGCCAAACTCGCTGACAGTTCCCTCCGATGTCGTGGTGGTGGTGGTGGCCTCAATATTCTGAGCGCAAGTGATGCCAGCCGTGGTGAGCGCCGCTATGAACAGCAGGGCTCCGAATGATTTGCAGGGGATGTTTTTCATGGACTCGACGCTAGGGGCCTGGCCGAATGAATACCATGGGGTCTAACCCCAATATGCCGGCACAACATGTCTAACTGTTCCAAGTCGGGTTACACCCCATGGCCTAAGGAGGAACGACCGACGAGACATTGATGAGTTAACCAAAACCACCATCCCTGACAAAATCTCATGAAGACCCTGCCGTTTCTACTCTCCGCTCTCTGCCTCATGCAGCTTGCTTTGCACGCTCAAGTCAACGCCCTTCAGCAAGTGGCAGGCGTGATTCTTGCGATCACCAAGACGGAGAGCGGCACCGTTTTTGACATCGAAGGCCATACGAGCACGGATGGCACGAGCGACTTCAATGTGACGCTGTCAGCAGCCCGAGCACAGCGCGTGTATGATGAACTTACGCAGCGTTACGGCGTGCCGGCGAGCGTGCTGAGCGCCCACGGCTACGGGGAAAACTTCCCCATGTATCCGCAGGGCAACGAAGCAGAAATGCAGCAGGACCGTCGCGTGCTCGTGGTGCGGACGAAGTAAAAAGATGCTTTTAGATGATGAGCACCCTTGTTTTGCTTTCAGGCTCAGCGGGGGTTGGCGCGAGACGTCCCGTTGATGATTTTGTCAGAGGCTCAACAAGTAACTCTCAACACGGCTTTCAGGTGACTCGTTCCGGTGGCCTGCACACCGCAGGCTTGGGGTCCGAAGGTGCCGCCGCTGTGATCTCTCCGGCTAACCGGGAAAGAACGATAAACTCCGTCTGGCGGCGGCCTTGGGTTGATGTTACCAACGCGACATGCAGCCGCAGAAAGCATCTTCACCCCTGGACCTGACCACTGAACAACTGATCCGCGCCGCCATCGCCGAGGATGTCGGTGGAGGTGATGTGACGGCGACTTACTTTGTGCCGGAGGATTCGGTGGCGCGGGCGCAGATCGTGGCGCGCGAGCCGGGTGTGATGTCGGGAGCTGAAATCGCGGTGCGTGTGTTTGCGCTGATGGATGCCCGCGTGGAAGCACGGACGCTGAAGTCAGATGGCGAGGCTTTCGTGAAGGGCGATGTGCTGATGGAGATCAGCGGGCCGACGCGCGGGCTTCTGACGGGCGAGCGCACGGCGCTGAATTTTCTTCAGAGGCTCTGCGGTGTGGCGACGCAGACGCGGCGCTATGTGCAGGCGGTGCAGCCGCACCCGGTGCAGATCTGGGACACGCGCAAGACGACGCCGGGCTGGCGGCTGCTGGAAAAGGCGGCGGTTAAAGCGGGCGGCGGCACGAACCATCGCATGGGCCTCTATGACCATGTGATGGTGAAGGACAACCACATCGCCGCGAACGGCTCCTCCGAACAGCTTCAGTCCGCGATTGATCGTGTCAAAGCCGAGCGCCCGGGCGTGCGCATCCAGATCGAGTGTGACACGCTGGAGCAGATGGCGCGCTTCCTGAAACTGCGCGGGGTGGACATGCTGCTGCTGGACAACATGGGCTGTGAAAAATTACGTGAAGCGGTGCAAATGAATGCCGGCAAACTCTGGCTCGAAGCCAGCGGTGGCATCACCCTCGACACGATCGCCCAAGTGGCGGCGACAGGCGTGAACGCGATCTCCGTTGGTGCCCTGACCCACTCAGCCCGGGCACTGGATCTGGGGCTTGATTTCATCTAGCCGCGGTCGCGAGCACGTGGCGCGGGCACAAAAAAGCCCGGGCGTGACACCCGGGCTTTTGAGAAAGTGAAAACAGCGAGCCTTACTCGACTTTCATGGTGCCATTCATGATGATGCCGTGACCGGGGAAGGTGCAAAGGTAGGGGTACTCGCCAGCGGCAGGTGCGGTGAACTCAAGTGTCTCACTTGTGTTGGGCTGGAGCAGCTTGGTGTGGAAAAGGATGTCGGGTGACTCAGGGATGAAACCTTTGGCCATGCCATCTGGAGCGGCGGCCATGGCCATGGCGAGTCCGAGCAGTTTGTCCTTACTGCCTGCCTTGGCGATGACGATGTTATGCGGCTGCGGCACGGCAGGGTGGGTGTTATTGAAAGTGAGCTTCACTTTCTGACCCGCTTTCACTTTGAATTCCTTGGTGTCATAGGCCAGCGGATTGGCCACATCAGGCTTGATGGTGATTTCGGCAACGCCCGATGCTGCGGCTGCTGGTGCAGCAGTGGCGGCGGCGGCGGCGGCCACAGGAGCTGGGGCGGCTGGGGCAGCGGCAGGGGCTGGTGCGGCGGCTGCCGCAGGGGCCGGGGCTGCTGCGGTTGCGGCTGCCGGCGGGGTTTTCATCAGGCCAGCGCTTTGTTTGATGGAGCCGATGAACAAGGCGCCGGCAAAGAGAAAGGTGAATCCACCGATGGCGGCAGCGATGATGACATTCAGCAGGGACCAGATGGAGGAGCCGGAATGCTCGGAAGGGGGGGATGAATGGGCGGACATGGTGCGTATTCGAGGCACCCATCCAAGCACACGTCCGGCATAACGCAAACGCCAAGACCATCACCGGTTCAAGCACGCCAGACGGCACTTGCCACGCGGGACGCTTTCCCCTATGTGACGGCATGACGCCTGAAGCAGTACCCGAACCCGTGCCGGACACATTCCGCATTCTTTTTCTCGGAGATGTGGTCGGTGAGCCTGGACGAAAAGCCGTGGCCGCCCTGCTGCCATTGCTGAAAGAGGAGTTGAAGGCGGATTTCATCATCGTGAACG
>CANJVS010000068.1 GCA_947477755.1 Verrucomicrobiaceae bacterium
GTGCTGACGAATTGGCCAAACTGCCCAAGCTGCCCATACAAGAGGGCATGACCCTGCAGGTCCTGCCTTTGGGCAAAGTGACTCAGGCCCCTTTGAAGCTCGAAAAAGCGATCGGTGGGACCACGGGTGGTTCGATGTATTTCGGTAAGCGTAGGATGGCGAAAAAGGAAGAAAGTCTTGCCTTCGAATCCGGCAAACTGACTCAGATTCCAGACGCGCTCGCTAACGATGGGTTGGAGGTCCTAACTTCGCAGGGGCTGCGCCTGCAGGCCGTGGGCAAAGACAATAAACTGTTGTTTGAGCTCTACCTGAAGACACCCAGGACACCGGATTCAGAATTCCTGCTTCAGGCTGAGACGCCGCAGGCTGAGCTGAAGGGTACGGGTAATCAGGAAATCCGTGTGCGCTTGGGCTCATGGTTGCAACGCATTCATTCCGGGGATGGGGCTGTGCTTGCCTATCGCCTAACGAAAGAGGCAACCGTCAAATCCAAACAAACCCAGTATGATCTGAGTCCCATCGGCGGCGAAAAGGAGTGGTGGAAAATGAATCCACCTTCACCGCCCGAGAGCGCTCCCGCCAAGAAGAATCTGGAGATACCTAAACTCGAAAAAGCTGTAGAAATGGCAGAATACAATCAGCGCCAAGCTCAGAAAAATTACGCTGATATAGTCGTTTCAAAGGAAGTAAATAAGAAGGGGCGCGAAGATACTGCGCTGATGAAATTAGACGAGAAGAAGGAAATCACTAAAAAAGCCAAAGAAGACCTATCTACGGCCCAATCACAACCGCCACCGCCAAGTATCAAGCCCGAGACAGGTCGTTACCGACTGTCGATTCGCGGCATAACCAGCAGCGCTAGTGTCGGCTTCGTCGACCTCTGCATCGTTGAATTGAACTGATCCCCGCCACGCGTGAAAAAAATCCAAGACACCATCCAGAAAATCCGGGCACTGCTCGAAGACCGGGAATCGGCCAGTGCCGCCACAAGAGTCGCAGAGGACTACGCGCAACTCTGCCGTGCTGCAGAAGCCCGGCTCGAATCAGTGAGCCGCATGCTCGACAAAGGGAGTGAATACCAGGCGCTGCAGGCGGCTGAAGATGAACCGGCCCTGCTGGACTTTATCGGCCTGCTGAGTTTCGGTCTGGAACTGGACTGGCAGCACTACTGCCAGCGGAATCATCTGCCGGAGGCACCACGCATGGATGGAGCCGCCGTGAAGCGCGTGACGGCAATTTACAACAACCCGATCACCGCCAAACACCCTCTCTACAAGGACTTCAGGTCCGCCATCCTAGCACGGGATGATGACAAGGCGCTGCGCACTGTGCGCACCATTCTGAAACTCAAGCCGGATGACGATAACGCCCGGCGTGAATTGGTCCGCCTGGATAACAAACAATTTCAACTGAAGGTGGAAAAACTCAGGGATGCCCTGCGTGACGGCCAGGAAGAAAAAGTGCCAGAATTGATCGACGAACTGGAGGCAGCCGCGACTCCGGAAAAGCTGGTGCGTATCGACACCTACAACGAAGCCAAAGCCATGGGCACGAACCTGCGGAAGCAGGCAGCGCTCCGCCAACTACCGACCTTGCTCGAACAGATGCAGCGTCAGCGGCAAGATGGCGACTGGCGCGGTGTTGGCTCCGTTTTGGAAGACTGGAGTGCGTTGGTCAGGGAGGCTGGCGGCGTGGATGCAGGGCCTATGCTGCGCCAACTTGATGAACTGACAGATTACTTCCGCAAGGAGAACTCCGTGCACCAGAAGCAGAAGACCTTTGAAGCTGCGTTGCGCTCCTTTGTGCTCTTTGTCGAAGAAGTGGAAACCCGACTGCTAGCGGGTGCCGGTTTTGGGGATGAAGAGGTGCGTGACAAGGATGAAACCTTTGTCAGGCGCTGGAAGGAGCTGGAGTCCTACAATGTGCCAGTGTCGAGTGAATCTCTGCAGCGCATCAAGGCGACAGGTGCCGAACTCCGAGCTCGTCTGGACCGCCTGCACCGCACCAAGAGGGTGAAGTTTGCCAGTCTGGCGGCCGCAGCAGTTTTGGTGCTCTGCGCACTTTCAGCAATCAGTCTTCATGCCTGGAAGGCCCACCGCCTCTCCGCCGATCTGGCTGATTACCAAGCGCAGACCCAGTGCGTGCCAGCCGAGGAACTGATCCGCGAGCTGCGAAAGGATGAACAACACCTCTTGATTTGGCCCTACCTCCAGAGCCGGATTGAGGAGGTCTCCGCCTGGACCAAGCAGGCACGCGCCGCAGAGCAGCAGGCCGTGGAAAATATTCAGGCGTTGAGCGACAAACTTGCCGGCAACCCGGACGAGGATGGAGTGGAGCGGCTGCATTCGCTGCTCACCCAGGCGGAGAAATCGGTCAAGGCATTGACCAAGGATCTCAGCCCGCCGCACCTGGCAAAGATGGAGGATCTGAACACACGTGTGGGACTACACCTGGCAGCGCTATCCAAAAAGGTGGTTGAGCAAACATTGGCTGAAATCGCCAGTATTGAAGAACTCTCCGCCCTTGGGATGTCTTTCGAAAGACCCGCTTCCAAGGGCGCCGAGGAACTCAAGGCGCTCGAAGCCAAAATAGCCCCTCTTGAACAGAGAGCGAAGGTGACAATCGACGGCCTAAAGATGCCCGAAGATCTCAAACTGCGCATCGCGGTGCAGCGCAAAAAGATGACCGAGTTTAACAAAGAGCTCGAATCTCTGAAAGAAGCTAAGCAACTGCTCGCAGACGCGGCGAATTACGATGCTTATCAAAAGGCTCTACGCTCATGGCAGAAACTGCGCTTCACGGAAGCGGCTCCTGCCATCAAGCGTCTGGACACCCTGCCCTCGGAGAAAACCTTCCAAGCTCAGATCCTGACTGCGGGAGATGACCGGCTGCTCAAGGCTCTCGAAGAAGATGTGTCGGGTCGGGCCATGTCGCCCAGCGAGCCCACTGACAGCGATTTGCAAGAAGTCATCGCCCTGCGGGATGACGAAAAGCTGAATGAAGTCTATGAATACCAGTTGGTGGATTACGGAAAGGGTGAACGCACGCGAATGATTTGGTCACAGGGAGCCTTGCGGATAGGTAGCGTTGGCTCAACTCTTCAATGGACGGGTAAATACTATGATCCCGCCTATTCAGAGAAGGCTGTCGTATTTACTACGGCGCCGCTCGTATGCAGGCTGGTGGGAACTGGCACAGTGAAAGCTGGTGTGGAGGTGAAGGGGTCGAAGTTGAGCCCAACCAGCGAAATGATGAAATCACTGCACGTCGGAAACATGATCGACGACAACGGAAAATACTTCCGAATGCCAATTCTGGGGATCATGGATGATCTGGTTCACAACAACTCCGGCAGTCCATTGGCTAAAGCCTACGTGATGTTGAAACTGGAAGGGCTTGGTGAGGCGCGCGCCATGGCGTGGGGTTTTCATCTCTGCCCTTCACTGGCAACAGACCTGGCTGAACTTCGCCTGATCCTCGGTAAATCCCGCCTCACAAGTGAAGATTGGATGTCCTCCGAAAAGCGTGTCACACTCTTGCCAAAGCTGACGGTATTCTTCGATAAAATCAAAGGCCGATCCTATTTTCAAGAGGCCTCAGCAAGACGTGAACTCCTAGTGACGGTGGCGCGGGCGGGCTTGAAATTCGGTGGCCATGTGGATACAGACCTTTCCCTCAGACTTAATCAGGCGGCAAGGAACAGTCGAGAGCTATGGGTGCTGCGTGAGAACAACCATCCCAGCATGGTGATGAATCCGCAGGCAGGCGGCGCGTCCGACAAAGAAGAATCCAAGATCATCGTATCAAACGCGCAGGTTCTCAGTCCGGTATTCTTCATCCCGTTGGAGAGGCAGGCTCTCATCGACAAATTCCGCTCTGTCCTTCAATCGGACGGCAGTGCACCGGAAACACTTGCTGCGGAATCACTCTTCCTGAGCCCACCGTAACATGAATTCTGCTCAATCTTATATGCTGATGTGGCGCGGTTCCGAAACGGGACCGCTAACGCTGCAGGTCATTCAGCAACGGCTCCGTAATGGGGAACTCCATTCCATGTATGAAATCAGCGTGGATGGAGCCTGGATTCCACTGCGCGACTTTTTAGAAACGATCCCCGCAGACACGTCCAGAAGCAGTTCAGCCATTCAGAGTGTCGCAGCTCCAACCCAACCGGAAAAGCTGACCCCAGCTCTGCCAGTCCAGGCTCCACAGCTACAGCAACACTCACTGCCCCCCCGGCGTCAATCTCCACCACCTATCCCGAAGCAGTTGCCGTCACCTCTGCCGCCCAGAAGTGCATCGGCATCTGGAGAAACCCGACTCTACAAGCTCGGCCCATTGGGAACTGGTGTGGCAGTCATCGCACTGCTCTTGGTCGCAGTGGTCGGGACGGCTTGGTTCATGACGCCCACTCGAGTGGCGGAGAAATCGGGCGTAGAGCCGTCCACCAAGACCCAGGGAGAGACAGACGAAAAAACAGACACGACACCAGCGAACACTGGCGATGCAGACACAAGCGATGCGGACGCTGATATGCGTGAGTGCACTGAAGCCTATAATCTGTGGATCGGCGAGGGTGTCGTCAAAGACAGCGTCAAAGCTGTGCGCACTTTTCAGAAGCTCGCGGAACGTGGAAACCCTGTGGGGCAGATGCTTTTAGGCTTTGCCTTGGCAATGGGGCAGGGCGCGCCTAAGGACGATGTAGCTGCAGTTGCGTGGTTCACTAAATCCGCCATGCAAGGCAACAGCGTGTCCCAATTTAATTTGGGTCTGGCCTACGGCACGGGCTGCGGCGTATCACTTGATCTCGTCAAATCTCACGCCTGGCAGCAGCTTGCAAAGATCTCAGGTAACAACTACTCGCAAGCAGAGTTAACGAAACTAGAGGAAAGCATGAGCCAAGCGCAGATCGCTGAGGCCGGGATCATGGTGAACGAGATTCAATCTAAACTGGCGGGCAGGGCCGGCAACCAAGCCACACCAGAGATGATATTCAACTCCAACCCGCTTGGCAATGGCACAGGCTTCTTCATCACCAAAGATGGTTATCTGGTGACCAATTTCCACGTCGTAGAAAAAGCAACGAATTTAAAGATCTACACACTTGATGGCATCAAGACAGCCAAGGTGGTGAGGGTTGATAAGGAAAATGACTTGGCTCTGCTGAAGGTGGAGGGAACTTTTGCGGCAATACCCATTGGCTCAAGCAAAAACATCATGCTTGGAAATACAGTGGCAACGATCGGCTTTCCCAACATAGCCTTAATGGGATTCTCACCCAAGCTCGCCAAAGGTGACATCGCATCACTTGGTGGTATCCGAGATGACAATCGCTACTTTCAAATCAGTGTGCCGGTGCAGCCTGGTAACTCCGGTGGGGCTTTGGTCAGCGCATCGTTGGGTAATGTGGTGGGTATTGTCTCGGCTAAGCTCAATGCGAAGGCCGCACTAGATTCATCGGGGGCACTGCCAGAAAATGTCAATTACGCAGTAAAAAGTGCATTGCTGCTGAAATTGATTCAAGCGGTCCCAGGCCTGCCAGGCAAACTGGAGAAGGAGTTTACAACCGATCGTAAATTTGAGGATGTCGTAAAAGGCCTGCAAAAGGCATCGGCATTGGTATTGGTCTATTAAATCAAATGATGTAATTCTCGAATAATTCTATTTTACAATTATTCTTGCGTGGCACGCCTTGAACAAACTAATCTGCTAGGAATCTAATGACTAAATTCCTTATCCCTGTTCTCGCAGTATTTTCACTTTGTTTTGTGTCTTGTGCCTCGTCAAAACCTGGCGTGGCTCGCAGAACATCCACCGCATCTCTGGTAAGCAGTGCTCGAAATGACGGATGCGGTCTTTTCTATGGTTCGGTTTGTTTTCTGCCGGGACAGCAGTCCGGCTTTAAAGGTAAGACCCTATATCTTGAGGATGCAAACCGTCATACTAGCAAAACCAAAGCACTTGATGAAAGATCTCTATCCAATCTGTTTGGAAGCCCCCCAGCCATTCGACAATCCCCTCAGCAGGAACTTTATTACATTAGAAAATAGGTAGGCTAACGGCACTGCCACTGAGATCAAGTTAACTCGGCTGAAACCCAATCCTCCTCCGGCTCTTCCTCTTCTCTCCCGAGTGCTCCTCGTTGGCCTTCTTCACCTTGGCAATCTCCCGCGCCAGTATCCCCTGCGTCACCTTCCACTTCGCCGTGTCAGCATCCGTGCTGCCCGCATGAATCGCGTTCACGCAAATGTTCAGGATGTCCCCGCCACTGAGGCCGCGTGATAGCTCCGAGAGAACTGCATAATCAGCCTGAACACGATCTGGGTTGGGGAGATGGAGGGCGAACAGCGCCCGGCGCATGGAGGCGTCTGGAATGCGAAACTTGATGTGGCGCTGGATGCGACGGAGCAGGGCAGGGTCATAGTTCTCGAACAGGTTGGTGGTGACGATCACCACGCCATCGAAGCGATCCAGTTCCTGCATCAAGCAATTGCGGTTCTGGTTGATGCTGGTGGAGCAAGACTCGCCGGTTGATACGCGCTTGGAAAGCAGGCTGTCGGCCTCGTCGAAGAACAGCACGGCGTCGTGCTCACGGGCAGCGGCAAAGGCCGCTTTGATGTGCTTGGCCGTGTCACCGAGGTATTTGGAGATCACGGCGCTGTAATCCACTTGGTAGAGCGGCTTGCTGAGGCGCAGCGCGATGCCAAGGGCAGCACGCGTTTTGCCAGTGCCGGGTGGACCGTAGAAGTTCAGGATGCAGCGACCCTGCTGCGGCTGGATGCTGCTCAAGTTCCAGATGCGGTCCAGGTCAGCGCGGATCTCCAGTGCTCGCAGACCAGCGTGGATGTCCGTCTTCACCTCAGGATGCAGGATCATCTTGTCGAGATCATGACGAGGCTCCGGCTGCACGAGGTGGCCGACGTCAGGAGGCGGTTCCTCTTCATCGCGATCCCTCCTGCGGCGGCGCGGGTTGCGGTGGTCATCGGCGGTGGCGGCATCGGACGGCAGTTCGATTTCAGGGGCGGACGTAGTGGGCATGGTGGTGATATGGAGTTTAGGTTCAGGCATGTGGCTCCGCAGGTTGCGTAGTTGCAGTGCTGGAAAAAGCCGCCTCTAGGCGCGTGGTGTCGCTGCCTTGCACGATCTGGCGTGCATAGGCTGGGATGCGTCGGCGCAGGATGATCATCTGCTTGGGGCTGAGGCATCCGCGCCTTTGATACTGGCGGGCGAAGCTGGTCAGGATCTCGGCATCGGGTCCGGTGAACCCGATGCCATTGCGCTCGATGGTGGTTTCGCGGCATTGCTCGTCCGCGGTCTGGTTCTGGTAGATGCGCATCAGGGCGCGCAGTGCCCAGCGGTCATTGCTGGCCAGACGATGGCGCAGTTGTTCGATCATGTCTTTCTTGCTCATGGGTAGGTGGGTTCAGGTTCATGAATCAGCATTGGGCTGATCTCTTCTTGGCCTCGTCACAGTGGCCGCGTGTGTCGCACCGTTTTGATCGCCATATTGGCGCTCGAACACCTCCATAAACCCCTGCTGCTTGATATTGATGTCCCATTGTTTGGCGAAGCTGCGCAGCTCCTTCATCCACTGTGACTGCTTCACCTTGACCAAGCCTTCACGGCTGACCTCCGCCACGACTTGGTAGGCTCCGAGATAACTGTTCTCATAGGTGAGCGGTGTCCACGTCGTGCCCTGCGCCGATGGAACCACGAGGAACGTGATCTCGGGGTCACGCATGGCATCGCCGTTCTGTTCGCTGTAATGCGCGATGCTGAGTTCATACGCGCCGTTAATATAGGGGCCACCGATGACCTCGATCACCAACCGCATGAACGGCGGGTTCTCAAGGCGGAGGTAGCGGGTTCGGACGGCTTCAAAGCCGCCGTGTTGGTCAATCATTCGTTGGATGTGTTTCATGGTCGTTCGTTGGTTCGGGTTCAGGGTTGGGGTCACCACTCGAAGAGCGGCAGGTCCGAAAAGGTTTCGCCATCGGCGTCGAGACGCGCATAGGCGTAGCCACGGGCCTTGATGGCCAAGAGCACGCCGCGCAGGTGCGGGAACGGCGTCATTTCATCGGCATCGAGATCTTCGATGAGGAACAGATGACCCACGCCATCGAGGAGGTGGGCCAACAGGGGCGGATCATCCGGTGAACGGCACTCCAGCGGACGAAGACGAAGCAACGCCTCAGCCTCGCTCGGAGGGATGTGCCGTGTGGACACCACGGGCACATGCATGATCCATGGGCCGGGGTTATCGTGAAGGATGGGGATTTGGGCGGTCGTGAACAAGCTCATGAGGGTTGGTGATCGAGGTAGGATTCGAGATCGGCGAGTGCGGCTCGCACGCAGCCGCCGCTGCCCACGGCGATCTGATTCGCTGTGATGGATGGCACAGACCAATGGGCGCTCAGGAAAGCGGCCAGCTCCTCCGTGGTGGGCGGCAGCAACTTGATGGCTTGGAACCGTGTCTGGAACCGCTCGGTGAGCAGATCCAATTGCAGGTTGCTCGTGCCGAGGAACGCCCGGCCCGGCGGCAATCGGTCCAGGTAGGTCAGCAGCAGGTCCTGTACTTCACGGGAGCAACGGTCCAGCTCGTTGACGATCTTGACCGACCATGAACTGAACAGGCTGCCATAGGCAAGCTGCCGCATCCACTCGCGCACGAGGTCCACCGTGACCTCACGTCCGTTGTAGTCCTCAATGGCCAGCGGCGTGCCAGCCAACTGCAAGGCCACCAGTTCCACCACGCTGGTCTTGCCCACGCCCGGCGGGCCATAGAGCAATAGCTTCATGGTGGCTGAGGGATCACTGGCAAGCCGCTTGGCTTTGCTCGCTTGCGCCAGCGCCACTCGTTTGGCCTGGCCGATCAAATCCTCCGCCGTGCGCGGTCGCCAGTTCATTGGCGACTGTGCAGAAGGAGCTTGTTTGAGGGTACGTTCACGCGGCTTGGATGCCATGATGAACCTCCTTCCCGTGATGCGTGGAGAGCGTCGTAATCGCGGCCGTGATGGCCCGTGCGCCCTTCTTGTAGAGCGTGACGGCCAGTAGTTCGCCGTCGAGCCACACGGCCCAATACCGCTGGCCATACTTGGTGATGGAGAGACGCTCACTCATGGGTCCAGCCCTCCCGACGGATGCGTGCTTTCACGGAGTTCACTGACAACTTAAACTGCGCGGCTGCCTGCTTGATGGAACCGGTGCGGCGATAGAGTCGTTTCACCGCTTTCCAATCCACCACCGTGCCATTGGTGGTCACACTGGTGAGCTTGCGTCGTGGCTTCGGCGGTGTGGGCGTTCCAATGATCTGGTCCACGGCAGGCGTGAACGCATCGAATCGCTGCGGCGTAGCTGGTGGGGCTGCCTCCGCTGTCTGCACCGTGCGCAAGGTGGCGAGTTGTTCTCTGACTGCTTCGCTGGCAATGGGCCGCAGCATCTGCTCCACCGTGGCAGGAGCTTGACCACCTCTCAGTCGTTGCAGAGCTTCGACGAGTCGCGCATCGACGATGCTCTGGATTAGTTCGACGGGGATTTCGGTGATGGCATACACCACCCCAGTCAGGGAGTTGAGCCCCATCAGGGCTTTCATCTGTTCACGGGCTTCCCGTGGGGAGTCGGCCTCCACACGGTCATCGAACAACACTTGGCCAGCTCGGCTGGCGATCAGTTTGAAGAGTTTCATTTTCGTTTTGTTTTGGGTTGGGGGTTAGCAGGCAAAGAGGCAGGACTGGCTCAGGGGGCGGTGATCGGTGGCTTTGGCGTGGTGACGCCGGGCTTGGGCGGCGCGCAGGCGCGGGACGAAGTGCGTGTTGCTCACCTGCATCCCCCGCCACTCCTCCCAAGCTCCATAGAGCCGCGTCTCCTGCGCATTCATCCACACCCA
>CANJVS010000069.1 GCA_947477755.1 Verrucomicrobiaceae bacterium
GCCGCGAATGGAGAAGGTGCCCGGCACGCCGACCTCGATCTCCTTGAGCTGGCCGATGTAGCCGTTGCGCACGAGTTCACAGGCCATCCGCACCTTGAGCCCCGAGCGCCGCCAGGTGCCGCATTGCAGTACGCGCTTGTTGTCAGCCACAGCCTGGCAGATGGCGCGACCCTCACCAATACTGGCCCCGAGAGGTTTCTCCGAATAAAGATCCTTGCCCGCTTTCGCGGCGGCGATGGCGATATGTGAATGCCAGTGATCAGGCGTGGCGTTCAGCACGGCATCGACGTCGGTGCGCGCGATCACCTCGCGGAAATCATTGTAGCAATCGGCCTTCGTGAGCTTGGCCAGATTCATGGCGCTGTCGCGGTGCTGGCCATCGACATCACAGATCGCGACGACCTGCACGCGCTCATCGGCCAGGAAGGCGCGCATGTTGCTGGTGCCCTGGCCACCGACACCGATGCAGGCGAGGCGGATCTTGCCGTTTGGTGAAACGGCCCCGGCACGACCAAGCACGGCGGCGGGGAGAATGAGTGGAGCAGCGGACTGGAGAAACTGGCGGCGGGTGGTCATCTTCATGGCGGGTGGTGGGAAGAAACGTCGGTGTGCCGCCGGATTCATCACGCACGAGTCGACTTTGTCCTTCATGAACAATAGAAACATCAGATTCGTATGTGTCTGCCTGACTTCATGCATGCAACCAGCTCATTCATCCCCGCCCTGTTCCTTGTTCTCACACTTGGCGGAAGGCAGGCGAATGCAGATTGGGCGCTGGTGACGGCAGGAAAGGCGGGAGCTGTGATCCATCACGCTGCGAATGCTCCTGAAACAGCGCAACTCGCCGCGAAAGAAATCCAGCACGTGATCCGCCGCGCCACAGGCGTGGAATTGCGCATCACGAGCGGCACCGAATCACCCGCGATCCGCATCGTCTCAGACAGCGCTCTCGCACATGACAGCTTTGAAATTCGCGCCGAGGGACAAGACATCGTCATTGCCGGCAATGACGATCTTGTGCCGTCGAAACAGGACACATGGTTCGTCCCGAGCCATGGCACGCTTTTTGGCGCGCAGGAATTTCTGGAGCGATTCACCGGCGTGCGCTGGCTGTTTCCAGGCGAGCTTGGTGAAGATGTGCAGCATCACGACACGCTGGTCATCTCGCTGCCTGAAGTGATCCGCAGCGCACCGGACTTGGCGGTGCGCTCGCTGGCCTACGTCGGCGAGAGCGACAAAGGCACGGCGGGCCGGCCAAAATCCGCCGTGTTCGAATGGATGAAACGGCAGCGCCTCACCAACGCGCTGCATTCATTTGTCACCGGCTACGGGCACTCATGGGACGATTACATCACGCCCGCCGACATGGAGGCGCATCCCGAATGGAAATCATCGAATGGTGAAGCCGCGCGCAACGGCCGGGTGAAGTTTTTTTGCACCACGGCCCCGGGTTTGATCGAAACCTTTGCCCGGCGCGTGATTGAGTCGCTGGACCGTAATCCAAAGCGTGAGATGGCCTCCATCTCGCCGACGGATGGTGGTGGGTTCTGCACCTGTGAGCGCTGCGCAAAACTGCTCGGCAAAGATCCGCATGGCAAAGTGAACCACTCGCTGGTCATGCTCACGTTTTACAAGCAGGTCGCTGAAATCATTCAGCGCGAGCGGCCCGGGAGGAGGCTCGGCGGCTTTGTGTATTACAACTACCAGTACCCTCCATCCACGGCACCCGCGCTTCCTGACAATTTATCCCTCTGCTGGGCACCTCTGAATTATTACGGCTACGGTTTGCTCAAGCCTGTTTATCGCGAGGAGTTCGAGCGCGTCATGCAGCGCTGGAGCGGGATCATGCCACACCTCTTTTACCACAATTACTCCACCTGGATGCGCAGTTTCCACGGTGCCCCGCTGCCGCCGTCCATCGACATTTTACAGCGTGAGCTGCCCGCCGCCGTGAAGCAGCATGCCTGGGGCGCGCGCATGGTCGGCACATCGGCGTGGGGCGTGAATGCACCCATCAATTACATCCTCTCCAAACAAATGTGGAATGCCCGCCTCAATGTCAGCGCCACGCTCGATGAATGGCTCCAGCGCGCCTACGGGCCCGGATGGAGGCACATGCGCCAACTTGATGACGAGCTCGATGTGCAAATGCGCGCACACAAGGAAGCGCAGTCGCCAGTCTACAAAGGCAGCCAGTATGAAGTGAATGAGGACGTGATGAAAAACATCTACGCGCCCCTGTTTCCGGCCATGGAGCAGCACTATCGCAGCGCCCTGGCGGAGTGCCGCACGGAGACTCAGCGGCAGCGCCTCACCATGTTTGGCGACAACCTCACGCAGCTCCATTTTGCACTGCGGAAAGCCGGCCTGATGCCCGCCCATGCGCAATCCATTTTCCAGCGCGATGACGCCGCCTTTGCCGCTTTCATGACCGGGATGGAATCCACCTTCAGCCTTTACCGCGATGACCTTGGTATCGACCACGGACCTATCTGGAAGGGCGAATGGAGCGCGCCGTAGTTGGTTAGGCTGGGAGCTGCATGAATCACCAACCCACGGGTTGTGTCCAGGCTTTCTGAACTTGTCCGGGCAGGGCTGGATTGGCCATGACCTGGTCGGAGATGATGATGGCGCGCACATAAAGCTCATCTCCTGTCAGCGTGTATCCGGGTTCCAGACTGTCGCTGCTGGCCAGCAGCTTGCCGATGTCTTCCCCGTGCTGAAGCCGGACGGGCTGCGGATCATCAGATGGCGCGGCGTTCTCCTTCACGGCGCGATCGTAATTTTTCAGGGTGCCGCGGAATTCGGTGCGATATCTGGCTCCGGATTGGCCATGGATTTTCAGGCGCAGGCTGCGGGTGGATTTGTCGAAATGAACATCATCGAGCGTCACGCCGGTGGAGGCGTAAAAGTCGCCACGCTGCATGGCTTCGACCAGCTTGTCGGGATCGAGCTTGGCGGCGCGGACCATGACCCATCCGCGTCCGGGAGTGACGGTGCCGCCGTGGTAGTTGTGACTGTCATCGGTGCCCATGCCAAAGAGCGGCGGCTGCTTCAGTTCCGCGATGCGGATTGCGTTGGCGATGTCCCAGATGCGCTCGTGGGATGAGTCTGCACGCGCGGGATCGCCATCGTTGTAAACGCCGGGATGACCGTTGTAGATCTCGAAGAACCGGTCCTCGATCACATGAGCCAGGTCATCGGCCGTGAGCGCCCATTTGAAGTTGGGATGGTTGATGTGCGCCATGATGGGGTGTCCTGATTTCACCGCCTGCTCGGCCACGGCCTTGAGATTGGCGCGGATGGTTTCACGAATGGAAACCAGATCCTTGGTGGCCGGGATGACCTCGCTCAGATTGATGGCGTTGATGTGGATCGGTGATTTGCCAAAACCGGCGCTGATCTCCTCAGCCTGCACCAGGAGAAATTTGCCGGGCACTTCCAGCTTTTTTCGATACTCCTCCAGCGTCTTCAGCCGCACCTCGGTCTGGCCGTCTTTGTCAGTGCGCGTTTCCACCCATGAGTCCCCGAAGCGCTTGCGGTATTTGTCCAGAACCTTGGGGCCGAGTGCGATTTTCTTTTTCTCGATGACGGATTCCTTCACCCAGCGTTCCCCGGCGGCGAGCGTGTTGTGGTCGGATATGCCCAGAAAGTCGTAGCCCTGTTCCTGATACCAGGCCGAGATCATGTCGGGGAAATCATTGCCATCACTCCAAAGCGAGTGCGTGTGCGTGTTGCCTTTGAACCAGTGCAGGTCTTCAGCGCTTAGCAGGACGGGCAGGGCAAGGGCGGCAAGTAGATGGAATCTCATGGTGGTTTCTCTTGAACGCGCCTCAACCCCACGAACAATCAACCGCCCTCATGCTGGATCGTCTCGACACTGCCATTGCCAATACCCGCTCCCATCTGCTTTCACTTCGAAATGCCGGTGGTCACTGGGAAGGCGAGCTGTCCAGCAGCGCGCTGAGCACCGCCACCGCCATGGTAGCGCTGCATGGCGTGGATGCGGAGAAACATCAGACGCTGATTGCCGCCGGGGCGTGCTGGCTGGTCAGACACCAGAACACCGATGGCGGCTGGGGAGATACAACGATCAGCAAAAGCAACCTCTCCACCACCCTGCTCTGCTGGAGCGCGCTGCGGCTCTGCGCAGGCGGAGATGCAAGCCTTGTTGGAGCGGCCATGGCATCGAGCCGGGCGGATGACTGGATTGCCATGCATGTCGGTTCACTCGACCCCGCGTCCATCGCCCGCGCGGTGATCGGTCGTTATGGCAAAGACAAAACCTTCTCCGTGCCGATTCTCATGCTCTGCACGATCTGCGGAACGATGGGCGACCAGGCCTGGAAACGTGTGCTTCCCCTGCCCTTTGAGCTGGCGGCCATGCCACGTCATTGGTTCGGCGCGATCGGCCTGCCCGTGGTGAGCTATGCCCTGCCGGCGCTCATCGCGATCGGCTACACCCGGTTTCAAAACGCGCCGCCCTCGTGGTGGAATCCGCTGCGCTGGCTGCGGGCCGCACTCTGGCCGCGCATCTCGCCGATGCTGAAGGCTCTCCAGCCATCCAGCGGCGGCTACCTGGAAGCCACGCCCCTAACAAGTTTTGTGACCATGGCTCTGGCCGCGTCCGGGATGAAAGAGCACCCGTGCATCCCTGGAGCGGTCAGCTTTCTCACGCGCTCCATGCGACCCGACGGGAGCTGGCCGATCGACACCAACCTGGCCACCTGGGGCACCACTCTCGCGACGAAAGCCCTGGGCGAAATGGAACCGCCGGTGCGCGAGTGGCTGCTGCGGCAGCAATACCAGGAGCTGCATCCCTTCACCCATGCCGCCCCCGGTGGCTGGGCCTGGACCGACCTGCCCGGCGGCGTGCCGGATGCCGATGACACGGCCGGGACACTGATCGCGCTGAGCCAGGCGCAACTGCCGTCATCCACCCCTGCGGGATGCGTTCCCGCAGGGATCACCTGGCTGCTGGATCTGCAAAACCGCGATGGCGGCATGCCCACGTTTTGCCGTGGCTGGGGCACGCTGCCCTTTGACCGCAGCACACCTGAGTTGACCGCTCACGCCCTGATGGCCTGGTGGCTTTGGGAAAAGGAGATGCCGCCACAGTTGCAGATGAGAATCCGGCAGGGCACTCAGCGCGCGCTGAACTATCTGCGGAAAGTGCAGCGCGCCGAAGGTTCGTGGATCCCGCTCTGGTTCGGCAATGAACATGCCGCAGATGAAAACAATCCGGTCTATGGCACCGCCATGGTGGTGGCCTATCTTTCCGGCGCACCCAGCCTGTCCGCTCAGGCGCATGATCTCATCAGACGTGGCACGGATTACTTGCTCGCCGTCCAAAAAGAGGACGGCAGTTTTGGCGGAGACGGCAGCGCACCATCATCCATTGAAGAAACCGCCGTGGCGCTTCATGCCTTGACCGCCCAGGGCCCGCGAACAAAATATGCCGCGCTCAGCTGTGCCGGCTGGCTGATCCAGGCCACGCGTGAAGGCACTCATTTTCCCACGTCTCCCATCGGCCTCTATTTCGCACGGTTGTGGTATCACGAGCGATTGTATCCCGTGGTTTGGACGCTGCAGGCGCTGCGCTGCGCGCATGAGATCATGACTGACGACTGAGCGATCTAGGGGACCGGATTCCAGGCCTCCATGGCCAGACTGGCGGCACCCAGCGCACCGGCATCATCACCGAGAGAGGAAGGCACAATCCGGACCTGAATGTCCGGTAGTTGCGGCAGCAGCCCCTCCACCGCGCTCTCGATGGCCCTGCAAAACTCCACACCGAGAACGGTCAATGGTCCGTGCAGGAAAAACACTTCCGGATCCACCAGAAGCTGCACGCTGCGAATCACCCGGGCATAATCGAGCACCGTGCTCCGCCACTCTGCCGATGCGGGATCAGCGGCCTTCAAAAGCGCATCCCGCAGATTCTCAGGCAATGGAGCATCCGGCGCGAGGCGTGCCATGCGCCGATAAATGGCGGTGGCTGAAAGCGTGTCATGCAGCGCGCGCCCGCCTTCAGGCTGCGGCCACGACCACAGGCCGATCTCACCCGCCACCTCATGCGCGCCATGCATCAGCATGCCATCGTGCATGATGCTCATGCCAAAGCCACTGCGCGGTCCCAGGATCACATAATCTCGCAGATCGCGCCCGCCGCCGAACCAGCGTTCCGCCAGCGCAACCACGCGCAGATTGTTTTCGATGGTGACGCCGGTCTTGAAGTGCTGCTGCAGAAGCTCCACAACCGGCACATCCTTCCACTCCCTGATGAAGGAAAAATAGCGTCCGGTGCCACGCTTCCTGTCCACCAGCCCGGGCACACCCACACCGATGCCCAGCAGCGGTGTTTTTTGTTGGGCAACCAGCTTTCCAACCACCCCGGCCAAAGTGCGCATTGTCGTCTGCACATCCGGTTGCTCCGGCAGCGCGCAGCTCTCGGAAGCCTGCTTCGTGCCCGCAAAATCCACGCACACCGCCTGCACCCGCTGCGCATTGAACTCAACCCCTGCAAACCAGCCTGCTTCGGGACGCAGCCCAAGCACCCGCTGAGGCCGGCCAATACGCGTCCGCTCCAACCCCGTCTCCTGCACATAGCCCTGGGCGATGAGCTGATCCACATACAGACAGAGCGTGGAGGCCGAGGCACCGCACACACGCGCCAGCGCCGTCCGTGAAGTCGCCTGGCGGCTCCGCAGATTGAGAATCGTCGAACCGAGCATGGCTCGAAAGTCGGAAGGCTGTTTTCGCATGATGCCTCATTCTTGCCCAGAGTTGCTCACTCCTGACAATCGCTTTTTTCGAAGGTTCTCAATTAATGTGAACCACTTCAGACCCAGTTCAGACCGATTCACGGAGCCTTCGCCGGCGCGCTGCGCAGAAAGGCAATGATGTTTGCGATTTGCCCGGGCTTCAGGGCATCACCGAAACCGGCGGTCATGAGGGAGACATTTCTGAGGGTGCGAATCTCGGCGCGTTTGCGCAGCACGGTGCGCTCGGCTCCGCCGGGCAGACGCAGGCTGATGCTGGTGGGCGAATCCGAGGCCATGATCCCGAGAAGGTTTTCACCGCGCTGGGTTTTAGCCACGATGGTTTCATAACCGGGGCGCGCGGCCTCGCTGGGAAACAGCACATCACGCAGGATGACCTCAGGAGCGCGCAGGAACTCGGCATCGAGATCGGGACCAACGGCGAAACCCATGCCATGGGAGCGATGGCAGGCCCCGCAGATCCCTTGAAACAGCACGCGCCCTTCCTCGAGGTTGGGTTTCTGTTTCAACGCGGCGAGCACTCCGGGCACATGCTTTTCCCATGCGGCATTTTGCTCCGCCGTCGGCGCGACGGGCGTTGGGACATCGACCCGGGTGGTGAGCGGTTTGCTTTCTTCCAGGCCGAGCTTCAGCACTTCGAGAGACTTGCCATCTTTGAGTGCCGCGATGCTTTCAGTGATCTCACCGGCATCACCACGCGCAGCGATGATGCCGGCAAGATTGATCATGACCGGTTCGCTCCTGCCCGGATCGGCGGCGAGGGCAGTGAGGATCTCTTTTTCCATTTTGGCCGCCGAACTGGCAATGGCGGCATCCATCCAGCGCAGATCGCCATGAGCCCGCGCAAGGCGGATCAGCGCCGCTTTGGGCGATTCACTCTGCCCGAGACTCAGCGCGATCTGCAAAGCAAGTTGCGGTGGCAGACCGGCATCAAAATTCATGCTCAGGATCTCCTGCGCGATTTCCGGAGCAGATTTGAAATGATCCTCATCCGCAGCGCGGAGGGCGAGTATCTTCTGATCGACATCCGTGCTCTTCCATGATGGCAAAACCGGCTTGCCCCGCTCACGGAGGAGGCGTTGCGCGGTTTGCCGACGCCACAGCCATTCGCTGCCGAGCTCCTTCACCAGCGCGGCATCATCCAGCGCCGACATGTTCATCGACTTCGGTTTCGTCTCCTTCTCCGGTACGAGCAGCCAGAGGCGACCGCGGTCATGGCCGTTGATGACACCATACTGCTGCTGGAGATGCCTCGGAATAGCGGAGTAATCCTCAATGATCTCGCGGTAAAAATCGACAATGGCGATGCCGCCATCGGGTGTGTGCGTGAGATGCATCGGATGGAACCAGGAATCACGCGAGGCAAGAAACTCGCGCTGCTCCTCCCCCTTGATGCGCTGCAACCGCAGCCGTGTGCCATCGCGCACGATCTGTTCGCGATGGATTAAATTCTGCGCGGGCTCGCAATTGAGGTAGTGACCGTGCAGACCTGGAAGCGTGTGATCCTGATACACCAGCGGACCGCAGGCTGAAGTGAAGTAGCCGGACGCGGCGGCATCGGAAAGGCTGATCTTACGATAGAAGGCGAAGTATTCGGCATGCTGCTCGCGCTTGATGCGCCAGGGATGTATCGCCGCAATGGGATAGACCTTGGTATCATCGCTGGCCGGACCATCAAGCAGCGGCGCCGCTGCATCTGGATTGCGCGCGAGATAGCGCCACGGGATCGGCGTAACAAAAAGCCCGGCATGCGTGGTGGTGGTGACGAAGCGGTCACCGCCCGCGGTGAACGTCATGCCGAAAGTTTTTGTACTGCCACTCACGGGCTCGATGGCGCTGCCATCGGCGCGGATGCGGAAATCCGTCGCGCTGAGTGTCACGGGTTTCGCCAGATGCGGTCCGGTGATGTTGCCGCCGTTCCATCCGCGTCCGAAGTAGAGCCAGTCGTCCACGCCCCAGGTCGGCGCATTGATGCCGCGCTCCAGATTGCCGGTGCCAAAACCGGTGAAGAGTTTTTCCTGCACATCCGGTTTGTCATCCCCATCACTGTCTTTGAGAAAAACAATGTCCGGCGCGCAGGCGACGATGATGCCGCCGTTTCCGGGCGCGATGCCATAGCATGGTGGCAGCCGGTCCGCCCACACCACGGCCTTGTCCATCACGCCATCGCCATCCGTGTCACGCAGCAGTTTCACCGTGCCGTAAGTCTCGGCCTCAGCCTTTTTCTTGGCCTCCTCACTGGCCTGAATGCGCCGCACCTCCATGTCCAGCTTGCCGGTCTTGTTCAGTTCATCGAGATCGTATTGCCCCTCGACATTGTAACCGTGCAACTCGCACACAAACAGCCTGCCGCGCTCGTCCCAGCACATGCCGGACGGCTCGGCGATCAGCGGCTCACTGGCGAGAAGTTTGATCTTCATTCCTGCGGGAACTTGGAAGGCTTTCGCGCCTTCGGAGGGCGGCAGAGGCCTGGGGGCATCGTCCGGACGTGAAATTTCGGCAAGGGCAGAAGCGGTGAGCAGGAGCGAGATCAGGGCGGGGCGATGCATCAGTGAAATACAGGCATGGTGCCGGCGATGTTGCACGGAGCACCCGAAGCAATCCGGCACCCGGCGGTCAAGATACGATCCACCAATCACAAGATGAGCGCACCACCGGATGACAAACGGGAACGATCCGCCCCGGTACTTCGTATCACTGTCGAAGCTTCAATGAATCACTTTCACATGAAATCCATTTTCCCCAACGCATGCGCGACCGTGCTGCTCATGACCACTGCGGCATCTGGTGCGCCGGTGGATTTTGCGCGCGACATCAAGCCGCTGTTCAACAAGCACTGCAATGCCTGCCACGGCGGCGTGAAACACTCGGGCGATCTGTCGCTGGTGTATCATAACAAAGTGCTCGAACCCGCGAAGTCGGGCGGGATCCCCGTGGTGCCCGGTGATCCCGGGAAGTCTGAAATCATCGCACGGGTGACGAGTGCGGATTCCGACGAAATCATGCCGCCGCCAAAGCACGGCAAGCCGCTGCCGGAAAAGGAGATCGCCATGCTGCGTGAGTGGATCAGGCAGGGCGCGCCA
>CANJVS010000070.1 GCA_947477755.1 Verrucomicrobiaceae bacterium
AAAAACAATGCCCTCACCATGGTGGCCACCGACGGACGCCGCCTCGCCATGGTCGAGCAGGAACTCGAGTTTCCGCAGAGCCAGGAGATCGATATCATCGTTCCCACCAAGGCCGTGAACGAGCTCTCCCGTCTGCTGGGTGACAATGGTGAAGTTATCATCCGCGTCACCGGAAGCCAGGTGGGTTTTGACCTCGGCGACAGCCTGCTGATCAGCAAGTTGATCGACGGTAATTATCCAAACTACCGCCAAGTCATCCCCGGTGAAGCCAAGGAGCGCATCGCTCTGGATCGTGAGGTTTTCCTCAAGGCCATCAGCCGCGTTTCCCTGCTCGCCAGCGAGAAATCGAATTCGGTCAAATTCCAGTTCACTCCCGGTCAGGTTGAGATCATCGCCAGCAGCCCGGATATCGGCGAGGCGCGTGAAACCATCGCCATCAATTACAAGGGAGCCGTCATCACCATTGCTTTCAATCCCGAGTTCACCATGGCACCGCTGCGCAACATCAGTGCTGACGAAGTGCATCTGCACCTCATTGATGACATCAGCCCCGGTGTGCTCCGCAGCGGCACCAACTTCCTCTATGTGCTCATGCCCATGCGCGTGAACAACTAACGCATCTCAGCCTCAAGCCCCCACCACGCCGATGCTCCGCCCCACACTCCTCCTCCTCGCGCTCGCGGCTCTTGCCGCCTGCCAACCCTACACCGAGCCACAGCCGCGTCCCTTCGCGAATCGCGGCGGACGTTCTCTGGACAAGCCACCACGCTATGGTGACAGCAACCGCATGGTGGAGCCCATCGCCCCTGCGCCCGCGCCCGCGCCGGTTCCAGATGGTCTCAATCCGCTGACCATTCCTCCTGGAGCCAACACGACACCGGTCGTCGATCCGGGACTCACCGTCACACCTCCGGGTGCCACGCCTCCAGGTGCGGCTCCTCCAGTGGGTGCTGCTCCTGGTGCCCCGCCCACAGCGGCCCCGGGTGATGTGCCCTTCGCCCGCACTGTTCCCGGCAAGCCGGGCTACGTCTTCAGCCCAAAGGATTCCAAGAAAATCATCAGCGTTGATGGCCTCCGCCCTGGCTCGAAAGCCAAGGACCCTGAGACGGGTGAGGTTTTCCGCGTGCCTTATCAGTGATCTTCACTGAAAAAGCCTGACCCTTATCGAAAGCCGACCCTCACCGGTCGGCTTTCTTTTTCGATAAAACATCAGCGACTATTCCGCGTAAACCCTGTCCTCATATGCTCCGCTTCCTGCCTCTTTTGCTCCTGTTGCCTCTTTCGACCTTCGCCGCCGGAAAGCCCCTCAAAGCCCTCCTTATCGCGGGCGGTTGCTGCCATGATTATGCGAAGCAGCACGAGATCCTCAGCAAAGGCATTCAATCGCGTGCCAATGTGCAGGTCGATGTGGTGTGGACGGATGACAAGTCCGTGACACCGCCTCTGCCGCTTTATGATAACCCGGATTGGGCCAAGGGTTACGACATCATCATCCATGACGAATGCGCTGCAGGCGTGAAGGACCTTGCGCTGGTGAAGCGCATCCTTGATGTGCACCAGACTATCCCTGCCGTGCATCTGCACTGCGCCATGCACAGTTTCCGCACCGGCACGGATGCGTGGTTCAAGCATCTTGGACTCCAGTCCGCCTCCCATGGCCCGCAGGAACCCATCGCGATCACCTTTGTCGATCAGGAACACCCGATCACCAAGCCTCTCGTCAACTGGACCACGATCAAGGAGGAGCTCTACAACAACGTGAACCTCTTCGACGCGCATCCGCTGGCCATGGGCAGGCAGACCGTCAAAGGCAAGGACGTGGATTATGTCGTGGCTTGGACGAACGAAAAGCAGGGCGCGCGCAGTTTCAGCACCACCATCGGGCATAACAACGACACCGTCGCCGATGCGCGCTACCTCGACCTGCTCACGCGCGGCCTGCTCTGGGCTTGCGACCAATTGAACGCGAGTTACCTCACGCCCTTCACCGGGCAAAACAAAATCACTTTTGTGCCCGCCAAGCCCGTCGAGGCACCGAAACCACCGCCCGTGCCGAAAGATGCCACCGGCATCAAAGCCACTGCCAGCAGTGAGGAGAGCGGAAAAAACAACTTCGCCTGGCGTGCCGTGGACAATGACGAAGGCACCCGCTGGTGCGCCAGCGGCCCGGATTATCCGCAGTGGTTGCAGCTTGAACTGGAAAAGCCACAGGCACTTACCGGCATCGAGACCTCGTGGGAAAACAACGGCGTGTATCACTACAAAATCGAAGGCAGCACCGATGGCAAAACCTGGACCACACTCGTCGATGGCAGCTCGAACGAGAAGACCGCGCCTTACTCGAATGATTTCGCCAAAGCCGAAGGCATCCGCTTTGTGAAGGTGCATGCGCTTGGCAAAAAGAGCGGCGGTTGGGCCAGCATCCGTGAGGTGCGGCTCAAAGGCCCCGGCATCAAAGGCATCGCGCCCAAGCTGAGCGCGGAGCAGGAAAAGTCGGCCAAGGCCGCCCACATCAAGGCCAACGATCCCTTCAAAGACAGCGGCAATGTGCAGCCGAAGATCGTCAAACTCACCCCCGAGCAGGAGGCGGCCATTCTCAAAGACGTGAAGGTCGCCGATGGTTTCGACGTCACGCTATTCGCCAGCAGCGCCGCCGCAAATTATCCCGTGTTTGTCGCCGCGGCGACGAATGGCACACTTTATGTTAGCAGTGACGGAAACGGCTCGCTGGGCCGCAATCCGAAGCGCGGTCGGGTCATCCGCCTGCGCGATCTCGATGGCGACGGCCGCGCGGATGAAACGAAGGTCTTTTGCGAGGTCGATGCGCCGCGCGGGCTCGTGTGGGATCACGACCGGCTTTACCTCGTGCATCCGCCGCACCTCAGCGAGTTCATTGATGCCGATCACGACGGCGTCGCCGAGAAGCAAAACATCCTCGTGAAGGACATCGCCTTCGGTTACAAGGACCGCCCCGCCGATCACACCACGAACGGCCTCAGCCTCGGCATCGACGGCTGGCTGTACATCGCCGGTGGCGACTTCGGCTTCTTGAAGGCCACTGGCACCGATGGCCGCACGCTCCAGCATCGTGGTGGCGGCGTCATCCGCGTGCGACCTGATGGCACTGGACTCGAAATCTACTCCACCGGCACGCGCAACATCCTCGAAGTCGCCATCAGTCCGCTGATGGACATCTTCGCCCGCGACAACACGAACGACGGCGGCGGCTGGAACGTGCGCTTTCACCACTTCACCGGTCTCGACGACCACGGCTACCCGCGCCTCTACAAAAATTTTAATGATGAGTGCATCCAACCCCTAGCCGACTATGGCGGTGGCAGTGGTTGCGGCGCCGTTTACATCGACGAGCCCGGATTCGGCCAGTGGAACAACGCCCCCTTCACCTGCGACTGGGGCAGCGGCGCTCTCTGGCATCATCAGGTGAAGCCCAAAGGCGCGACCTTTGAAGAAACCCGCAAGCCCGAGCCCTTCATCAATATGACCCGCCCCACGGACGCCGATGTCGATGGCATGAGCCGCGTCTATTGCGCCAGTTGGAAAGGCGCGACCTTCGACTGGGCCGGACCGGATGTCGGTTACATCGTGCAGGTGAAGCCGAAGGGCTTCAAAGCCGAGCCGCTGCCGGATTTCGCGAAGGTCAGCGAGAAGGATTTGGTCATGATGCTCGACCTCGGCAAACCACAAAGCTATCGCCGCCGCATCGAAGCTCAACGTGAGCTTATTCGTAGGAGCAGCAAACTCACAGCAGTCTATGAACGCCAATTTGGTGATAACCGGAACGTCGAACGAAATCTCGTAGCCGCGATCAAGGAAAAAGCCTCAGACGATGAAGTCATCGCGGCCATTGCCCATGCCGATCCGGTCATTTTACACACGGCGATTCGAGCCGCAGCTGCTCGTCAGCTCTTCAAACAAGCCTTGGCAGCTCTCGATGGCTCCAGCAGCGACCGTGCAGGTATTTTGCGTTCTCTCGCGATGATGCACACCTCCGATGTCGTCACCGGGCTCATCGAGCGCCTCGGCAAGGCCACTGATCCTGCCTTGCGCCAGGGCATCCTCGCCGCTCTATGCCGGCTGCATTTCAAAGAAGGCGAGTGGAAGGGCGATTCGTGGGGCACGCGGCCGGACACGCGGGGGCCGTATTACCAGCCGGAAGGTTGGAGTGAAACCGACAAGATCTATGTCACCCTACGTGATGCATTGGCCAAGGCGTCGCCGGAAGAAGCGACCTTCCTTGTGAAGGAGATGAGCCGGAACCGCATCCGCTCCGATGACTCCCTCAAGCGCATCCTCGAACTCGCGAAGCAGGACCCGAAGGTCATCCCAGATGCCGTGGCGCAGATCGCCATGGCGGATGAGGTGCCTGCGGAGGCGGTGGAGCTTCTCGTCCGACAGGTCAGATTGGTCGGACAAGTCGGACCGACGACGCTCTCCCAAGCCATCACCGCTTTGTCGAAGACAGACAGCGCTGAGGGCGTCTCTGCCACTTTGGCCGCACTGGAGCCACTCAAGAAGCTCCCGGACTCCGGCAAAGACTACGATGCCGCTTTGGCCGCCTTCTTGAACGCGCCGAAGCTCGAGAATCACCATCTGCTCATCGAGCAGACTGCCGGGAAATTGGGCGGCAGCACCTCCCTCTATGCTGATGCTGCACTGCTGAATCTCGCAAGCCGCAAAAGTGGCAGTCCCGAGTCCATCCAGCTTTCGCAGAAAGCGCTCGATACCGGCTGGGCGGATGTCCAGCGGAGGCAGCAGATCCTGGGTGCGATTGGATTGATCAAACACCAGCCAAGCGCCCAGCGGGTGCTTGCCGCGCTCGATGATCCTGATCCGAAAGTTAAAGCCGCCGCCGGTCTGGCTGCCAAGGCCATGCGCCTAACCAAGATCGAGGATAAAACGCCCAAGATCGCCTCACTGAAAACGGAAGAAGCCATTGATGCCGTGCTCAAAATGAAGGGTGACATCGCCCTCGGTGAGCAAGTGTTCACGGCGATCAGATGCGTGGCCTGCCACACCGTCAGGATGGATCAGCCCCCGATGGGACCGTATCTCGGCAACATTGCACAGACCTACAAGCGTGCCGATCTGGCGGCGAACATCCTCGATCCAAACAAGACCATCGCGCAGGGATTTGCCAGCGAGGTGATCACACTGAATGACGGCACCCAGCAGTTGGGCTTCATCACTCTGGAAGGCGCGAGCGAAGTGAAACTGCGTAACATTGCGGCTCAGGAGTTCACCTTTGCGGTGAAGGACATCAAGAACCGGGAGAAATTGCCGATCTCGATCATGCCGCCCGGTTTGATGAGCAATTCCACGCTGAAGGAGTTTGCCAGCCTGCTGGATTACCTGGAGTCCCTGGCAAAGAAGTGATGGAGCGCGTGTATGGCGAATGCCTGCTCGCGACTCTTTCTCAGCGCATGGATGTCCAAACCAGCCGAGACAAATGAATGATGGCGGTGCCGCTACGGCAGTGGTGAGTCGTGGGCCAAACAAGTGGCGAGTAGGCTACGCCATACTCGCGCTCCGCCTCTGCCTCGCCGCTTCAAACAGCATGACGGCTCCGGCGGCAGACACGTTGAGCGACTCCACGCCATTCAGCAGGGGAATGCGCAGACGGGCATCGCACTGCTGCATGAGGGCCGCATCCACGCCGTTGCCTTCATTGCCGAGAAGCAGGAGTGTGGGCTGCCGCCAATCGTAGTCGGTGTAGTCGATTTCGCCTTCGCCAGCGGCGGCGGCGATCTTCAGCCCGTGACTGTCACGCAGACTGAGCATCTGCTCCGTCGTGGCTCCGGCCAGGATGGGCAATCTGAAAGCTGAGCCCATGGAACTGCGCAGCACCTTCGGCGAAAAGACATCCACACTGCCACCCAGCGCCAGGATGCCACCGATGCCGGCGCCCTCGGCACTGCGGATGAGGGTGCCCATGTTGCCGGGGTCCTGCACGCGATCGAGACCGAGAAAGAGGGTGGATTTCCATTCCTGCAATGCGGCCGCCGAAAGCGAAGGCCGCCGTGCCAGCAGGACGATGCCCTGACTTTGAACCGTGTCGCAGAGCGCTGAAAGAACCTCCGATGTCGTGAACAGGATGGGCACGTTGATGTCCGACAGCCGCCTCAAAAGCTCGTCCTTGCGGGGTTCCTCGCGAAACACGGAGAAACAGGTATCAATGGTTAAACCCGAGCGCAGGGCTTCTTCCGCCAGGCGCAGTCCGTCAATGTAGATCAGCCCTGGTTCGCGACCATCCCGCACACGGCGGGCGTGCTTGATGCGTTCGTTGCTGGTGCTGGTGATCTGCATGGGATTGCGCATAGCTCAGTCGACCCGCGCACGCAAGACCGGCGCGCTGGCTCGCGTATGGCTCGACATGCTCCGAGTCCTGCCATGCCTCATCGTTTTCTCCATCCCAGCCTGGGCTGCGGAGACGCTGACCTTTGAAAAGAACGTGCGCCCGATCCTGAAGACGCACTGCTTCCAGTGCCATGGTGAAGATGGCGAAACCAAGAGCGGGCTGGATGTGCGTCTGGCCCGGTTCATCATGAAAGGCGGAGAGGACGGCCCGGCCATCATCCCCGGCAAGGCGGCGGAGAGTCATCTGCTCCAGTTGGTGAAAAAGGGTGAGATGCCCAAGGGCAAGGCGAAGCTCAAGGACAAGGACATCGCCGCCATCGAGCAATGGATCGCTCAAGGCGCAAAGACGGCGAAACCCGAGCCGGAAAAGCTGGGGCCGGAACATGCTTTCACCGATGAGGAGCGGGCATGGTGGGCATTTCAGCCGATTCGGAAGCCTGTGGTTTCAAGTTCCAAGTTACAGGTTTCAAGAGGGACTGCTGGAGAGGCTCCCGACCTGAAACCTTCCGAAGAAAACCCCATCGACGCTTTCATCGCCAAAAAGCTCGCTGAAAACAAACTCGACTTCTCCGCTGAAGCTGACCCGCGCACGCTGATCCGCCGCGCTTACTTTGATCTCACCGGCCTGCCTCCATTGCCGGAGGATATCGAAAGCTACCTGGAATCCACAGTCCGTGAGTCCGATGCGTCTAACAGGAATTATGAATCAGTCATCGACCGCCTGCTGGCCAGCCCTGCTTATGGAGAGCGCTGGGGGCGGCATTGGCTGGACATCGCCGGTTACGCGGATTCGGACGGCTACACGGACAGGGACTTGGAACGCCCATGGGCCTGGAAGTATCGCGATTACGTCATCGCTGCGCTGAACAAGGACAAGCCCTTCGATCAATTTGTGCGCGAGCAGATCGCGGGAGATGAAATGGTGCCGCAGCCGCACAAGAATCTAAGCGCCGACGCCATCGAGAAAATCACCGCCACCGGCTTCCTGCGCATGGCGGCGGATGGCACGGGAGCAATGAATGACAAGGCCGCGCAGAACGCCACGATTGCCGACACGATCAAGATCGTCAGCACCGCCTTTTACGGCATGACCATCGGCTGCGCGCAGTGCCATGATCACCGCTATGATCCGATCACCCAGGCCGATTACTACCGGCTGCGCGCCGTGTTTGAGCCCGGGTTCAACCCGAAGAGTTGGAGAGCACCGGCAGGGCGTCTCGTCTCGCTGCTCACCGATGATGAACGTGCCCAGGGAGCCAAGATCGAAGTCGAGGCCAAAAAGATCGACGACGCCCGGCTCGTGAAGCAGGAAGAGTTCATCAGCGAAGTGCTGGAAAAGGAGCTGGCCAAGGCACCGGAGAAGGATCGCGAGGCCTTGCGCACCGCCTACCGGGCTGCCGCCGCGAAGCGCACGCCTGCACAGCTTGCCCTGCTCAAAGCCTGGCCGCGCATCAACCAGCTCAGCGGCGGCTCGCTCTATCTCTACGACAGCACCAATAAAACCAAGCATGCCGACACGCTGAAGAAGATGACGGAGGATGCCGCCGCGGTGCGCGCGACAAAACCCAGGGAGGAATTTCTCCATGCCTTTGAAGAGCAGCCGATGGCGCTCGCGGCCCTGCCGCCGACCAGCCTCTTTTTCCGTGGCGATATCGAGCAGCCGAAGCAGGCGGTGAAGCCCGGTGAACTGACCGTGCTGGCCTCCTACCGCCCCATCGAGATTGCCGAGAAAAACCCCACCATGCCCACCAGCGGCCGGCGCCTGGCCTTTGCCAACTCGCTTACGGACGGCAAGCATCCTTTGTTAGCCCGTGTCATCGTGAATCAAATCTGGTTACGCCATTTCGGCAAGGGACTGGTCAACAGTCCCAGCGACTTCGGCCAGCTCGGCGAGAAGCCAAGCCATCCGGAACTGCTCGACTGGCTTGCCGCGGACTTCATGGAACATGGCTGGAGCCTCAAGCGCCTGCATCGCCTGATCATGACCAGCCGCACTTACCGGCAGCAGTCGCACCGGGATGCGCAGCGTGATCGCATCGATCCCGACAACCGTCTGCTCAGTCGCATGAGCGTGCTGCGGATGGAGGCCGAGACGTTGCGCGACTCCCTGCTCGCCGTGTCGGGCCGGCTCAATCCGATGCTCGTGGGCAAACCCGTGCCGGTGACCTTTAACGAGGAAGGGCAGATCATCATCGGCGTGGACACGCGCGACACGGCGGGCCGTCAGACCGGCAAATTTATCGGGCTCAACGGGGAGGAATATCGGCGTAGCATTTATGTCCAGGCGCGCCGCTCCATGCCGCTGGAGATGTTTGCCGCCTTTGATGCCCCGGCGATGACAGATGCCAACTGCGCCAACCGTCCGTCCACCACCGTCAGTCCGCAGAGCCTGCTGCTGATGAACAATCTCTACATGCGCGAGTATGCCCAGGATCTGGCCCGGCGCGTGCAGCGTGAGGCCGGCGCGGATCTCGAAAAGCAGATCCTGCGCGTCTTCGCGCTTTGTTTTGGCCGCACGCCCAGCATGTCCGATCAGTTGGCGGCCGCCGAGTTTGTGAAAGCACAAACGGAGCATTACAAGATCACTCCCGCGAAACTGGAGAAAGTCTCAGGTCCCGCTGAGAAGGCGGATGCGCCACCTGAACTGCTCGGACTCACGGCGCTGTGTCACGCGCTGATCAGCTCGAATGAGTTCCTGTACGTGGACTGATCGCAGGCTTGTCAGGAGCGTTTTGGTGGCTATCTCAATGCATGCCCATCTACGAATTCTACTGCCCGCAAAACAACAAGCTGTATCAGTTTCTGGCACGGTCACTGGCTTATCGTGACGCTGTGCCTGTTTGTCCGGATGGACCGGACTTCGCCATGGAGAGACGCGTGTCCAGCTTTGCCGTCATCGGCAAGGCCAAAGAGGAGTCGGATAACGATCCTTTTGCCGGTATCGACGAGTCCAAGATGGACAGCCTGATGGCTGACATGGAAAGCGGCATGAGCACGCTGGACAGTGATAATCCGGACCCGCGCCAGCTCGGGCACTTCATGCGCAAAATGACCGATCTGATGGGTGACAAAGTCCCCCCCGAAATGCGTGAAATCGTGCGCCGGCTCGAGGCTGGTGAAGATCCTGAAAAGCTGGAGTCTGATTTCGGTGATCTCGATGACGGCACCGGCGGGGACGGGCTTTTTGGTCAGGTGAAAAAAATCATGCATGGAGCCAGGCGCCCCGTTCGCGATCCCAAGCTCTACGAGATGAAGGATTGGGTCAAAGAGTGAGATCATTCCACAGTAGCCGAATGCCAAGGCCTGCTGCATAGAGACAGTCATGCGCGAAGATCGCCCCCGCAAACCCACTGGCTCACGCACGCCTTCCCGTTTTTCACCCCAGCGTCCACAGGCACGTCCGCCATCGCGACCCCAGTCGCGTCCAGCGCAGGATCGCAGCCAGGGCGGCACGTCATGGGAGAAATCG
>CANJVS010000071.1 GCA_947477755.1 Verrucomicrobiaceae bacterium
CCGCGCAAATACGACTCGGTGAGTTTCTCGCGCGGGTTGGAAAAGATTTCTTCGGTCTCGCCGAACTCGATGAGCTTGCCCAAATGCAGGAAGGCGGTGAAATCGGAAACGCGCACGGCCTGCTGCATGTTGTGCGTGACAATGATGACGGTGAACTCGCGCGCAAGCTGGTGCATGAGTTCCTCAATCTTCAGCGTGGCGATCGGATCGAGAGCGGAGCATGGCTCATCCATGAGCAGCACGTCCGGCCGGGTGGCGATGGCGCGAGCAATGCAAAGCCGCTGCTGCTGACCGCCGGAAAGACCAAGCGCATTCTGATTGAGGCGATCCTTCAACTCATCCCACAACGCAGCGGAACGCAGAGCACGCTCGACAGCCTCATCCAGGATGTCCCTCGCCTTCACGCCATGCACACGCAGGCCGTAGGCCACGTTTTCGTAGATGCTCTTGGGGAAGGGATTGGATTTTTGAAACACCATGCCGACCTGCTTGCGGAGCTGGGTGAGATCCACGTCGTCATCGTGAATGTTTTTGCCTTTCACCAGGACTTCACCCTTGGTGACGCGCGCACCGGAAACGCGGTCGTTCATGCGGTTGATGCAGCGCAGCAGCGTGCTTTTGCCACAGCCGGAGGGACCGATCAGTGCAGTCACACGGTGATATTCGACCTGGAGATTGATGTCGAACAAAGCCGTGCTTGCCCCGTAGCAAAAGTCCATGCCACGCACCTGAACCACAGGTGTTGGTGATGGATCGGATGCAGGAGTCATGATCAGGGGAAGAGGTCGAAACGATTACCAGCGATACTTGGCGCGAAGACGCTTGCGCATCCAGATGGATGTGGTGGCCAGGGAAGCAACGAGGACGAGGAAAACAAAGACCGAGCCATACTGGGCGCGCTCAGAATACTCATTCTGCGGGATGCGCGCAGCGAGCGTGTAGATGTGATAGGGAAGAGCCTGCACGGACTCGGTGAAGACGCCGAGGAACCTCTCCACGCTCTGTTCCCAATGGGCAAAGATCCCGGCATCAGCAGGCAGCGGCAGCATGTCCTTCTGCCAGGGCAGCTTGTCTTTAAATGCCAGGGCGGCGGTGAACATGATCGGCGCTGTTTCACCAGCGGCACGGGCAATGCCGAGAATGCTGGAGGTTAAAATCCCCGGTGTGGCAAAAGGCAGCACCGCGCGCCAGATCGTCTGCCAGCGGGTGGCTCCGAGCGCCATCGATGTCTCGCGAAAACCTTGCGGCACAGCTTGCAGGCACTGCTCGCTGGCGGTGATGATGACCGGCAGGATGACAAAAGCGAGAGTGAACCCGCCGGAGAGCACACAGGTGTCCCAACCCTGAAAACTCAGGGTCGTGAATCCGAGCGGGATGGTGAAAATCGAGCGCTCCAGCGGTGTGTTGGTAAACACTGGCGCGGTCAAAACAAAGGCTCCGAGTCCGAACAAACCAAACACCACGGAGGGCACCCCAGCGAGATTCAGAATGGCGAGACGCACCAGTTCGATGAACTTGCCATGCTTGGCATATTCGCTGAGGTAAATGGCGCTGGCGACACCGAGAAACAAAGCCACGCCGACACTGACCAGAACAAGCAGTGCAGTGCCAACAATGGGCCCGAGAATGCCGCCACCGGAGTAGGAAATGGTTTTCTCCTCACGCAGATTAGCGCCGAGTTTTTTCTTCACCGCATCGGCACCATTCACATCCGTCTCGATGATGTGTCCCTGATTGTCCTGAATGACATGCAGTGTGGCCGGCAACTCGGTGAGGAATTTCACGTTCACAAACGGCCACTCTGAGCGGAACACCACCGGTGCCCCCTTGCTGAAGATATGCAGCACGATGGCCAGCGTCACCACGACCACGAACATCGTGCCAGTGCGCAGGAACCAGCGCATCAGCGCTTCCCGCATCTGGGTGCGCGTCTTTTCCCCAGCGAATGGGTTCGCTGCGACTGCTCCGGAGTTGGTGGGTTCAGCACTCATGCCTTAAACTTTTCAAAGCGGCGCACAAAGGACCGTGCGCACCAGTTGACGAGAAGAGAGATGCTGAAAAGCACGATGCCCACCATGAACAGTGCCTGCCAGTGGGCACTGCCGCGAGACACCTCGCCAAGCTCCTGGGCGATGATGCCCGTCAGGGTGTGTGCAGGTTGAAAAACCACCCCGACACCCGAGCTGAAATCCGGAATGGCAATGCGATTCCCGGCAACCAGCAGCACCACCATTGTTTCACCAATCACGCGCCCGAGACCGAGCAGAACCGCGGCGGCCATGCCTGAAATGGCGGCAGGAACGATGACAAGAAAGACCGTCTGAAGCTTCGTGGCACCGAGTGCGTCGGAGGCGTCGATATAAGCACGCGGCACATTGTTCAGCGCATCCTCTGAGAGGCTGAACATCGTCGGCACAGCCATCAGCGCGAGCAGGCAGCCGGCATTGAACATGTTCAGACGCTCCTGAATCGGGAAACCCGGCAGCCATTGCAGCCACGGTACCTCGCTCACATCCTTGATCATATCACCGACGACGGAGATGCCGATGAATCCGAGCACGACCGAAGGGATCGCCTGAATGAATTCGATCACCGGCTTGATCATTTCCTTCTCGCGATCCGAGGCAAACTGGTTGGTGTAGATCGCCGCCGTGATGCTCAGCGGCGTGGCGATCAGAATGGCGATGATGGAAATCACGAGTGAACCGCTGAGCAGAGGCACAAAACCGAAGAAGTCCTGCCACGAACTGTTGGTGAGCCAGTTGGTGCCGAAGAAGAAGGCCCGGATGACGCTGAAGAAAGACACCGGCTTGTCAGCGTTCCATGCCTTGAGTTGATCCGACACGCCCTGCATCTCCAGCACATGAACGGGCAGAAGGCGGTGCACTTCATTGAGCATCTCGGTCGCTTCGTCCGAACCGCCCGTCGCAGGTAGATCCGTCGCAGCCTTCTGGGCGGCGGCGGCATAGTCTTTTACTTTTTCGCCGAGTTCACCGGCTTTTGAAATCACCGCCTGAATGCTCGCAGCATAATCCACCGGCTCGGCCTTGGAGGCTTCGGCTTCTTTGATGAGATCCGCTTTTTCCTTCAGGTCCATGGCAGACTTCGCCGCGTTCATCAGGCGCAGACGCCCGCTTTCCATGGTGTGAAACTCAACAGCGGCGGCCTTCGTCTCCAGGGCATGTTCCTTGATCTCATCAAGCACTTCCTGAAGAGCCTCCGGCGCTTCTTCAAAGGCCTCGGCCGCGTCGACCAGAGTGGCGAATTTGGCCTTTGCCTCCTGATCCTTCGTCACAAACTCAGCGCTAAGCTGCTGCAGCAGAGGCGGCAGATCGCTGACTTCGGGCGTGAGATGGGTCAATTCCTCACGCATCTGCGCTGCCTCAGCCGCAGTGAAAATTTTTGGCACGCTCAGGGCGGCCACCGATTTGGCGTTGGCCGTGGCGAGTTGCTGCTTCAGAGGCTCCAGCTTGTCAGGCCCGGGAACTGGCGTCTGCGCCAATGCAGCAGCGAGTGCATCACGCTGGAGAACGGTTTCCTCCTCCACGCGGCGCTTGAGCAGAAAGTAAGCATCACGGCGATTGCGTGACTTCTGGCTGATGGTGTCGAGCGATGCGCCCAAGGCCCGGCGCAGACCGCTGGACAGATTCTGATGCGCCGCCAAGGGGCGGTCCACGATGTCGCAAAACTCCAATCCAGCGCGTCGATAAATCTCCAACTCATGCTTGTAGGTGTTCAGGAAATCCGAACCCTCACGCAGTAGGAAGAGCATGATGAGCACCAGCACCACGATGGTGACACTCGCATTCGAAGCGAAGAAGGATCGTATCAATCCCTGCCGGTCCATGCCCAGCGTCGTGCTCTTCCTTTTATTGAGAAGGAGACTGCCAAGAGAGGGGCGTTCGGATGGTGTGGGGCTTTCCACCTGATGTCGGTCGGGAGGGTGTGAGGATGCGCCGAAAAACAAACATCCGGCGAAGGAGAAGCTCTCTTTCGCCGGATGGCGTCGACTGTCAAATGCGCGATTACTTAGCTTGGGAACGCGGCACGAAACCGACCTTGGCCACGATAGCCTCACCGGCACCGCTCAGGCAGAAGTCAATGAAGGCTTTTGTCGTTCCGGCAGGCTCGCCATTGGTGTAAAGGAAGGTGGGGCGGGAATACGGATACTTCTTCACACTAGCCACACTGGGTGCCTGACCACCGATCGTGACGACCTTGATACCCCTGGAGTTGGCGTAGGCCAGACCGACGTAGCCGATGCCATTGGCGTTGGAACCGACTTCGGAAGCGATCTGCTCATTGCCGGCCATTTTCTGGCTGTTGGCGCCATACTCGCGCCCCTTCATGGCGAGACCGATGAAATCCTTGTAAGTGCCGGATGAAGTGTTGCGGGTGTAGATGGAAATGGGGCCGGGTGTGCCTCCGACTTCGCTCCAGTCCTTGATATCGCCAGCGAAGATTTGCAGGACCTGCTTCTTGCTCAGGTCGCTCACCGGATTGTTCTTGTTCACGACGACGCAGATCATGTCCCAGGCCACTTCGAATTCCGTGATGGTGACACCCTTGCTGCGGCAGAGGGCACGCTCATCGGCCTTCACTTTGCGGCTGGACATGCCGATCTCGGCCGTGCCAGATGCGAGATTGGTGAATGCCGTGGAGGAACCTTCTGCGGCGATGTCGAAACTCACCTTGCCTCCCTGCTTTTTAAAAGCTTCAGCCAGCTGAGGAACGAGCTTGGCACCGAGAGTGTCGGAACCGCGGATGCGGAGGGTGGTCTGAGCCTGAAGACTGGCAGCAGCCGTCACGGCCAGGAAGAGTGTGATGATGGCGGATTTCATGCGTTGGGTGGGTCTAATGGGTGGTTGGCCGTTGGGGCCGCCACCATGTGTCAGAGTGTGCACCGTTGGGCAAAAAAAGCTATGTGAACAAATTGTCACATTGAACAACTCAACACCCTGTTTCCCATGGCGCGCGCCGGGGTTCACGATCGAAACTGTCACATGAATGCCGTGTGTGACGACATTGTAACATTGGATCTCTCGCCACACGGGGTGGGTTTGCACTAAAAGGCAGAACTGTCACCTAGCCGACCGGCAATGTGACAGGGTGACGGACGCCCTCCCGGCTGATGTCTCCGACACGCTCCAACACACGTTCACCAACACCCACATGTTTAAGATCAACCCAACTCGCACTCCGTGGCGGCTGCTCTGCGCACTCACAGCCGGCACCCTGACTCTGCCACCAACCCTCTCCCTTCAAGCCAGTCCGGCCATGGAGCAACTTTTTGGCATTCTTAAAGCCAAAGGCTCACTGACTCAGGAAGAGCATGACTTGCTGGTATCTGCGATGCGCGCCGATGAGGCCAAGTCCGCAGCACCCGCAACAGCAGCCCCAGCCTCCGCCTCGATCCTGGAAAAGCGCGTCGCTAACCAGGAAACCAAGATCAAGGAACTGGAAAGCGCCTTGAGCGGCACCAAGGGCAAGATCGAAGAGCTCTCCGTTTCCGCCAGCCCGGAAAGCATCACCAAGAAGATCGCTGATCAGGCCTCCAAGGTGGAGCATCTGGAAGACATCATCTCCGGCACCAAGGGCCAGCTCGAAGAGATGTCAAAGGTCACCGACAACACCTCCTCCTCCGCCATGAGCAAGGCGCAACTCGACGAGATGCTGGCCGACAAATGGTACGAACGCCTCAAGATGAAGGGCTACGCCCAGATCCGTGCTGAATCGATCATCAATCAGAGCACGGTCAATCCGGGCTACAATGTCGCAAATGATCCCTTTGCCAACGATGCCCAAAGCGTCGGCATCCGTCGCGGACGCATCGCCTTCAGCGGTGATGTGACCAATCATTTGTACATGTACCTGCAAGCCGATTTCTTTGGAACTCTGTCGGGCTCAAACGTCCTCCAGGCCCGTGATTATTATGCAGACGTTTCGCTCGATCCCGCCCGTGAGTTCCGCGTGCGGTTGGGTCTGTCGAAGGTGCCATTTGGTTACTCAAACGTCCAATCTTCCCAGAATCGACTCGCTCTTGAACGCCCTGACGCCATCAATTCCGCAGCCGAAGGTGAACGTGACTTCGGTGCCTACCTGATGTGGGCTCCATATGAAATCCGCAACCGCTTCAAAGACCTCGTCAAAATGGGCCTTCGCGGCTCGGGCGACTACGGTGTCGTCACTGTCGGTGCCTACTCCGGCCAGGGAATCAACAAAACCGATCTCAATGGCCAGCCGCATTACATCGCACGCATCGCCTATCCCTTCGAGCTGCCAAATGGCCAGTTCCTGGAGTTCGGCTTGCAGGGTTATCGTGGCAACTATGTGCCGACGACGGACAAAATCGGTGCAAAAGCCGCACCAAGATATAAAGCGGGTGGCGTCAATGATCAGCGCGTCGGTATCTCCGCCATCCTCTTCCCGCAACCCTTCGGTCTCGAAGCCGAATGGAACTGGGGACAAGGACCTGTGTTGAGCAACGACATGAAAACCATCACCTCTGGCGGACTCTCCGGTGGCTATGTGCAGGCCAGCTACCGCCACATCTTCTCGAACCAGCAGGAGCTCATCCCCTTTGCCCGCTGGCAGACCTATGACGGTGGCCGCAAGTTTGCCACCAATGCCCCGCGCAGCCAGGTTGATGAAATCGGCGTCGGCCTTCGCTACATCCCCTACCCAGAGATGGAACTCACGCTCATGTACACGCACGGCGACCGCACCAACACCAGCAAGGTGGCGCCTTCCGGCAAGTATGAAAACGTCACCGCCGACTACATCGGCCTCCAGGCTCAGTTGAACTTCTGATCCAGAGTCCACCAACACTTCCCCCTCCGGCACGGCGGTGGAGCCCTTGGCTCCGCCGCCGTGTGCTTTTAGAGCGCGGGCATTCTACATTCGAAGGCTTCGATGCCAGGGAAGAATGCATTCACGGTGCCCGTTTGGTTTTCGCCCGTTAACACCTCCCTTATGAATCCACTCCTGCTCGTCCGCCTCTGGCTCATGGTCTTCCTGCATTACTTCATCTGGGGTGCCTGGTATTCGGCGATGAGCACTTACCTCTCCAAGCTGGGCTTTGAGGGCAGTCAAATCGGGCTCGCGTATGGGACCACCGCGGTGGGCGCGCTCGTCTCGCCCTTCATTGTCGGCATCATTGCCGACCGGTTTTTTGCCACGCAGCGCATCCTTGCCTTCCTGCATCTGATTGGCGCGGCCCTGCTGTACTGGGTGTCCACGCTGAAGGATTTCGGCAGTTTCTATCCCGTCCTGATCGCCTACACCATCACCTACATGGCAGGACATGGACTTACCAATGCACTGACGCTGCATCACTCCAAGAACCCTGCCAAAGAATTCCCGTTTGTGATGTGGATGGCCAGCGTCGGCTGGATCGTCGCCGGCCTCACCGTGAACTGGCTCAAGCTCGCCGACAACGCGGGCATGTTCCAGCTTGCCTCCGGTGCGGCACTCATCATGGGCATCTACTCGCTCACGCTTCCCCACACACCACCGAAAGGGGCCAACACACCAGTCTCACTCGGCACGCTGCTCGGTCTGGATGCGATCAAGCTGTTCCGCGACCGCTCCTTTGCGACCTTCATGATCTGCTCCTTCCTGATCTGCGTGCCGCTGAGCTTTTATTTCACCTGGACGAACCAGTTCATGACCGAGATGAATGTGTCAGATCCGACCGCAAAGATGACGCTGGGTCAGGTGTCCGATGTCGTTTTCCTGCTGATGCTTCCCTTCCTGCTGCCAAGACTCAAGGCCAAGGGAATCCTCATCGTCGGCATGATCGCCTGGGCTGTGCGCTTCAGTTTGTTCGCGCTCTTCCATCAGAACCCGTCCGCACTCTGGATGCTCTACACCGGCATTCTGCTGCACGGCATGTGTTACGACTTCATCTTCGTCATGGGCCGCATGTATGTGGACAAGCGCGCAGGTCCAGACATTCGCGCCGCGGCCCAGGGGCTGCATGCCATCTTCACTCTCGGCGCGGGGATGTTCGTCGGCTCCTATCTGTCGGGCATCGTTGCCCAAAAATACACCCATGGCACCACCCACGACTGGCAGCCGATCTGGCTCATCCCCGCCGCGATGGGCGCAGTTCTGGTGATCGTGTTTGCTCTGCTCTTCAAGGATTCAAGCCCCAAAGAACAACCCGTCAGCTAAGTCCATGCGTGCTCTTTTTCTCATCCCCTGCCTCGCTTTGTCCAGCCTCTGGATTCAGGCCGGTGATTTCCGCGCCGGTGCCGCCCAGGTGGACATCACCCCGAAGAATGGCACGCCCATGGCCGGCTATTACAAGTTCCGCGCCGTCAGCGGTGTGCTCGATCCGATCTTTGTGAAAACCATCGTGGTGGAGCAGGACGGGCACCATGCAGCCATGGTCGTGCTTGATCTCGCCGGCACCACCCGCCCCATCGTCGAGGCCGCCCGCAAGGCGGTGCAGGAGCAGTGCGGCATCGAGGGCGATCACGTGATGATCTCCGCCACCCACACCCATACCGGGCCGCAACTGGCGCGCGGTTCGCTGATGGATGACCTCACGAAAGCCAACTCGCCGCCGGGTCTGGAATACATGAACGCCCTGCCCGGCCTGATCGCGCAATCTGTGAAGGAGGCAAAGGCCAAACTCACCGCCGTTCAACCCTCGGCAGCGGCGGGCAAAGCGGAAGGCATCAGCTTCAACCGCCGTGTGCTGCGCGACGGCGTCACCCAGGCGATCTGGCAGCCGCAAAAAATCAATCCGGCCACCGAGCGCCCCGCCGGACCGATTGATCCAGAAGTCGGCGTGCTCGTCTTTCAGGCCGAGGGCAAGCCCGTCGCCAGTTACCTGAATTTCGCCATGCATCCGACGAGTGTCGGTGGCGGGCTGAGCATTTCCGCCGATTACCCGGGCGTGTTCACCAGGCTCGTCCGCGAGCGTCACGGCCCCGGCATGATCGCCCTGTTTGCCAATGGCTGCTGCGGCAACATCAATCACGGCGACTACATCACCCACCAACGCCGCAGCACGCTGCAACTCGGTACCGCGCTCGCAGACGCCGCCACCGCGGCATGGCCGGACCTGAAACCGCTAACCAGTTTTGCTCCACGAGTCCGCTCCGAGCTGGTCACCCTTCAACGCCGCAAATTCAGCGACGCCGAAATCGCCAAGGCCAGGGACATCGCCGCACGCATGATGACCGAAAGTCTCGGCACCGTGCCGATGGCCGAGGCCGTGTGCATTCTCGAAACCGAGACCAAAAAAGACGTGCCACTCGTCGTCGAGGTGCAGTGCATCTGCTTCAGCGATGACCTCGCCATCATTTCCCTGCCGGGTGAGATCTTCGTCGAGCTCGGTCTCGCCATCAAAAAAGCCTCCCCGTTCAAGCACACGCTGATCGCTGAGCTCGCCAATGGCAGCATGGGTTACGTCCCGAATCGCGAGGCCTACCCGCAGGGCAACTATGAGATCGTCAGCGCCCGAGGCGAGGCCGGCAGCGGCGAAAAACTCGTCGAAGTCGCGCTCAAACTGCTGCGTGAAGTAAAAGCCGGCAAGTGAGGCGCGGTGAATGCAACTCAAGTTGATTTCAGATAAGCTGATCATCTCGCGAAAAAGTCGATGCCCGGCACGTTGATAAGGCGATGAAGAAATCTGAATCCCAACGTTCTCAAACGCAAACCAGCCCCCATGAACTTCACGTCCAGGACGCAGCCAGTGTCGGCAGGCAGGCCGTGGAACGGGAGAAGGATCCGCTGGATCGCCGCGGTTTTTTGAGCCGGCTC
>CANJVS010000072.1 GCA_947477755.1 Verrucomicrobiaceae bacterium
GTGATCTCATAAATGGTAACCTTGTCTGTCTCGCGCACGAGGCGGCTGTGCGCATTCATCGGCAAATTGGGATCAGGCAGGCGACCGATAACATCTTTCCAGAAACGCTCGCGTTCAGCGGCAGTGTGCTTTTCAAATTGATCCACCGAGTCTAGCGGCAACTTTTTCCAGAATTCTTCATTCCGTTCAAGCTCCGTGGTCACAAGCAAGCGCTGTGTAAAGGACTCCAGTTCACGCACCTGGCGCATCTGGCGTGTTGAATCGACCGCCACATGCTGCTCATTTTTCTGCGGCATAACCGGCTCGATGCGCTTCACAATTTTCTCAGCCACGTCCGCGGGCAACAGGTGAGCCACAACCTCTTTTAAACCGTGTTCTTCGGTGCAAAGCTTGATCCAGTCACCCGGGAGAGACCGGGCAATTTCGTCCTTCACCGCCTGAAGTGATGGCTTGTTGATTTTACCCGGTGCCGCGATGTTGCGCCCCCCCTTCACTTCCACGGGACCAGAAACATTCGGAAAGCCAAGGTGTTGCACCACCAGATGACGCGGGGAGATGAGTGAAGCCACCTCCGCATCACCAAAATCACGCAGCAACCCGAATACGTTGCGGTAGATCGGTTCTGCCCACACTCCCTCACGGGGTGAGAAGTAACCCCAGACATAGATAGAATTGATCCGCGTGTCGATGGCCCCTGCATACATGGCAATCATTCCACCCTCACCGAGTCCGGCGACGAGCAACGGGAGTTGATCCTTTTGCGTGCCAAAATAATCCACCAGCGACAGCATTTTCTGCACTTCATAACCGATGACGTGACGCCCCAACTCAAATGACTGACGATAGATCCACTCCCGATGCGGGATGTTCGTCTTCACGCCAAATTTGTCATTCGTGCTGAAATCACTGTCACGGCTGATGAGTGCCGGAATCACGATCTCGCAGCCGCTGTAGGCAAGCATGGCATCATTGGCGAGCTTCTCCGGGACTGTGTCGGCGTCAGGAATGTAAATCACCCGGGCAATGGCTTTTTCCTTTGGTTGAATCAGGATGCCCTCGCCGTGAACGCCGTCAAAAACAGGCCAGCGCACGCGGAAAAGCCGGGCAGTTTCCGTCTCAGTGAGCAACGCAGGCGAGTCGGTATTGCCCACAAGTTCGAGCGTCTTGATTGGAAGACGTTCATCCACCATGCCAAGGATTGCCTTCAACCCGTCACGTGTTGGTTTGCGCGTGGACTTCGATTGCTCGATGAGTCGCAGGGCAAACTTGTCAATGCCCGCGACCATCGCGGCGGAGAAATCGGGATTTGGCTCCAGCGATTTCGTGCCAGGAAGTTGGGCCACGACAGACGAGGCAATCAGCAGCCCGAGAAAGACAAAAGGAGTTTGCATCCGAAACCTACGCCAATGGGCGGTGGCTCTTGTCTGCGCATTACCTTTTCTTCGCCGGCCACTCGCTGATGGGCTTCACGACGTGAGCCGGCGGCGGCTCACTGATGGCAAACGCGATGGAAATGGACTTCTGACCTTTAATCTCGGGCAGCACCACTTTGAGAACCCTGATACCCTTGAGATTTTTCATCTGCTCACTCGCCGGTTCGGGAGCATCTTCAGTCGAAAAAGTAGCACCGGCAGGAGAAAGGATGGTCGCGTGAAGCGTCTGCTTGGCGTCGGTGAGCGTGGCGTTTTTCCCATCCACGGTCACTTCTGCACGCGTGTGCATTTTCCAGGTGACATCGGTGCTGTTTTTGATGGCGAGATCGTCCTGAATCACGAGGTAGGGTTTGGCTCCACGCACCATCATCACGCCGCGCATAGCATCCTTGGCGACCTTGGAATAAGCCTTGCCGAGGTCCACGGCAGCCATACCGACTTCAGGGGTGCTTTGAGCAAAAGCAACGGTGGCTGTGGCATCCAATCCCTGATTCGTCGATACAACAGGTGCAGGGGGCGGGGCGCCTTTTTTGGGGGCCTCGGGTTTCGCGTCAGACTTCTGACCGATCTCCAGCGTGTTCTGGCCTGGAGTGCCTTCAACATAGAGGTTATAGCGCTTGGTGCGATCAGCAGCCTTAGGGTCAAAACCAGGCGCGCGGTCAGACTCACCGCCGAGTTCAATGGCCCAACGTTTGCCCGCAGCATCAAGCACGAACGTGCCCAGATCCAATTGTGACGTGTGAATGCCATTGTCACCACCTTTCACAGCCACGTAGTAGGCCGAGTTGTCCCAGGAAGAACGCATGGTCGCCATCTGCCCGCCGGGAATGCCGTAGTCCATGCTCTCCGCTGTGCCATCGCCGGCGGCGTGTGCATTATAATACATGAGGTGACCCGCAAGGTTAAGAAATGCCGTATCAGGGCCCGGTGCGCTGCCAGCGGTCAGTGCTTTTGCACCCATGTTTCCATGCACTCCAGCCAGCCAAGTGGAAACCCATGGGCGGGCAAGTGCAGCACCGGCAGTATCTCCATAATTGAAGAGTTGACCAGTCGGCCCGACAAGGTGGATACGTGCCAGTCCAGCCTGCGGCAGGCCTTCAAGCAGGCTGAATCCAAAATCGGTGTTCGCATTCGCCTTCAGTGTCTGCATGACCATGATGGCGTAATCGAGCACCTGTTCGCCAGCTTCCATCCCCTCAGGCCAAATACCGGCAGGAGCAAAAAGCTGCATGCCTTTGCCAAAAACCTTGCCGGCAGCGTCCACAGCCTGACGGGCGGCACTCACATCATCATCAGACAGGCAGATGGCTGCGATAAGCAATGCCGAGGCTGCGGCCATATGCTCAGCATTGGGCTCCTCTTCTTCCTGCTTCTTCGGCGCTCCTTTGGCTGGCGCCTTGGTTTTGGTGTCAGCCGAACCCGCCGCCTTGCCTTTGGCGCTCTCAGGAATGGGATCGCCTTTCAAACGTGCAGCCAGCGCTCCGATGCCTTTTTCAACCATGTAGGTTCGGGACTCCGTGACCTGTTTCGCAGTCATGCCGTCTTTGAAGTAATCATAGCCGAGCGAGGCAGCGATGAGGAAGTCAGCCGTCACCATTGGCTCATCGACATACCAGTTCTGAAAAGTCGCCGGATCGGTGATGGCCACCATTTCGCGAATACCGCGCTCTCTCCATCGCGGGTCACCATCGATAAAATGAAGCGCACCAAGTGTCGCCATACGGAACATTGCCTTGGACCCCGGAGTGACCGTGCTCTTTTGCTCGCCAAAAATGCGCGTGAGCTCAGGAGCCTCCAGCACTTTCTCACCGCCGGCCTTGAGATTGGCCAATATCTTGGCTGCAAGCGGATCTGCGGCAACCATGCCCTTGAGCGCCGCCCAGCCAGCGGCAGCGTGAATAAGGCGGGGGCGTGTTTTTAAAACGGTGCGAATGTAATCGGCACTGTTTGGTTCCTTGAATCCCTTCACAGGAACAATGGCAATCGTCGGCCTGGGTGGCGCAGGTTTCGATGCGACTGCCGGTGCAACAGGTGCAACAGGGGTTGGAGTTGCAGGGGGTGCACCAGGTGCTGCTGGGGCAGGAGCACCGGGAGCGGGCGGTGTGGCCGGAGTTGCCGCAGGCATGGATTGCATCTTTTTCCATTCAGCCGCAGCAAAGGCTTTGTCAGCATCACTAAGTGCATCGATCGGGATCGTGAACTCTTTCCCATCTGCCTTCTTGATGGTGATGGTGCGCGCTGAGATGTCCACTGCCGTCATCTCGGCATCAATGGCGACTCCGGCTTTATTCGTCCACTTCCGCATCTCAGCCAGAGAGATGACGGGCAGATTCAGAACAATGGAAAATGCTAGGTAGGAGCGGAGACTGACTTTCATGGATGGCACGGTGGTTGGGGGATTCCGAGTTTGCGTACGAGCGACAGTTCGGACAAGAGCAAAGTTCTGCCGGGCAAACATTTCCCGCAGTTCGGGAAATCAAAGAAAATGGAAATCACCTTGCTCATTGGACAGTCGCATTCGGCGGTGGTGAGGGTAGACCTTGTCGTGCAGCAGGGACTCCAGCCTGGGCGACAAGTCGGCGGAGAGCCTCAGCACTGACTTTTCCCAGCGGGCTGCGTGGAATCCGCGCTACCTGAATGACTTCCGTCAGATGACAGAGACTGCCGGAACTATCATTGAATGCAGCCATGATGGACTCTCCAAAGGAATCATCACTGACTAACACCAGCCGATTTTCACTCCTGACATCAGAAACGGCGATAATAATGGGATTTGAAGCGAACCCACGCTCCAAAATGAGGGAGTCCAGACGGGCTTGCAGTGGTGCCAGATGCACCAATTCACCCAGAATTTTCACAAAACCAGACTCCCGGCCGATGAACTGCAAAAGGCGCTTTGTGCCATAATCCCAAAGCCGCACCAAGTCACGCGTGACCAATTCCTGACCGATCTCATGCCAGGTCCAATTCCCGTCTTCGTTTTTGATCGCGTAACCTTTTGCCAGGGACTCACCACTCAAAACCAGGCGACCGCGATCATCGACATGGGTTTTCCAGTGCGGTAGAAGCTCCAGACCATCCAATGGGGCAGTGCCCTTGCAGGTCTGTGTCGCGATCTGTGATGCAGCCTCCGTCATCCCGTAACTCTGATAAACCCGCCAGCCCAGCGCCATTGCACCAGCCGTCAGTTCCTTAGACAAGCTGCCTCCGCCGACGATCACCGCCCTGAGCGAATTGGGACACCGGATGCTATCGCGCACCAAATCATGGACCTGAGTCGGAACCAAAGAGACGAGAGTGATCTTTTCGCGTTCACACAGATTGGCAAATGCCAAGGGTTGCCAGCGGGAGACATCATGCACCACGCTTGATCTGGACAAATGCGCCCGGGCCAGGATGGCAAAACCGCCGACGTGGTGCAATGGCAATGCAATCAGCCAACGGTCAGATGCCTTGATCCCGAAGTGCCCATTCACAGCCCGGGCGGAAATAAGAAAAGCCTGTTTCGATAAAGCCACCCATTTGGGACTATTTTCGCTGCCGGAGGTTTGAAAGAAACATAGACCCGACAACCCCTGCCCTTCGGCCCACTTTTTTAAACCATGAGCATCGGATGCGCGGTGAGGATTCACAGCGACATGGCATGAGTTGGAGGTCCAAAAATCGTTCGCTAGCATCGCTGGTAAAAGACTCACTCAACGCAACACCATACCCTGAGGTTGATGAAGGGCTTCGCCAGTACTTACGCATGATCGAGGGCAATAAATTTGAAAAACTGAACGCCCCCTGCACCGATGAAGTTGGCTTCGAGCAAGTTTCCCCGAACAATCGAAACGCTGTGAATCCGTTTTCTGGCAGCGGCGCCAGTTTCTTCAACACTTGCATAGTCGAAAAATCAATCTGGTTGCCACGCATAAGTCGCTTGCGATAATCGACACCCCGCCTCCCCCCCCGATTATGGCTCAGCCCTTCCTCACTCAGGATTTTCACCCCCGTTGGTCCACTCTCGATATCGCCTGCATTCAGGCAGACATCACGACCGCTCTGAAGAAAGCAGAGTCAAACATCAACGACCTTGCTGATCAGGATCGCGGCAAAATGAACTTCGACTCGGTGGTGATCGGACTGGATGATGCCACGCGTCCGCTCAATGAGGCATGGGGTCTGGTGCAGCATCTCGATTCACTCTGCAACTCCCCCGCCCTGCGTGAGGCTCACAATGCGATGCTCACTCAAGTGAGTTCGTTTTTTGCCAAGATTCCCCTCAATGATCACCTCTGGGATTTGCTGGAAACTTACAGCATCACCGAAGAAGCACGCTCCCTGCCCCCCATCAAAAAGCGCGCGCTGGATGAGACGATGGAAAGTTTCCGGCAGGCAGGTGCCGATCTGCCGCCAGACAAAAAAAAGCGACTCGAAGCGATCGAATCCGAACTGTCACAAGCCACGCAAAAGTACTCGGAAAACGTGCTCGACAGCACAAACAAGTGGGAACTGTTCATCACCGATCCGGAACGGCTCAAGGGATTGCCGAAATCCGCCATTGAAGCGGCTCGCGCGGATGCAGCGGCAAAAGGGGTAGGCTCAGCTGAAGCACCCCAGTACCGCTTTTCACTCAAAGGCCCCTCCATGATCCCGGTGACGGAGCACGCTGAAGACGCTGAACTGCGCCGGGCCGTCTGGGAAGGCTCGACAAATATCGGACGTGGTGGCGAGCACGACAACACGGAGCTTATTAAAAAGATCCTGCGTCTGCGTCATGAGAAGGCGCAACTGATGGGCAAATCGAACTTTGCGGATCAAGTACTGCAGCAGCGCATGGCGAAGAACGGTCAGACGGCCCTGTCATTCATCGAAAACCTGCACAGTAAGATTCAGAGTGCCTTTCATCGTGAAACGATCCAGCTTCAAGAATACCGCGCAGACGTATCCAGTCAGGCGGCAGATCTTTTTCAGCCATGGGAAGTCGCCTTCTGGGCTGAGAAGCAGAGAAAGTCAGAGTATGACTTCGACGAGGAGGAATTGAGACCTTACTTCCCTCTCAACAAGGTGCTCGACGGCATGTTTACGCTGGTAGAAAAGGTGTTCAACCTGAGCATTTTACAGCGTAAAACGGTGTTCTACGCCGCTGGCGAAACAGGCCCGACGAGCACACAACCCGGCCAGCCTGGCCCAGTGGAAGTCTGGCATCCGGAAGTGAAGTTCTACGAGGTAAAGAACGAAAAAGGCGTTCACATCGGCTCTTTTTATGCGGACTGGCATCCACGCGATTCAAAGCGTGGTGGTGCCTGGATGAACTATCTAAAAATGGGCACTCCACCCAGTGGCGAACGTGACCGCCGCCTGCATCTGGGCCTGATCTGCGGCAACATGACGCCACCGGTGGATGGCAAGCCCGCGCTTCTGACGCATGACGAAGTTTGCACCGTATTTCATGAGTTTGGCCACCTGCTGCATCAACTCTGCGGCAATGTGGAGATTCCCACCCTCAATGGTGTGAACGTCTACTGGGACTTCGTCGAACTGCCCTCACAGATCATGGAAAACTTTTGCTGGGAGCGAGAGAGCCTCGATCTTTTTGCCCGGCACCACGAGACCGGGAAACCTATTCCGGCCAGGATTTTCAAAAAAGTCATCTCCGCAAAAAACTACCGCAGCGCCAGCGACATCATGCGCCAGCTCGCTTTTGGCAAATTGGACCTTGAGTTGCACATGCACCACGTCACGAACGATGACACCGATCTGGATCAACTCTCACGTCAGATCCTGAAAGGCTACCTGATGCCCATGAAAACGGAAAATCCGACCATGGCGCGGCGATTCAGCCACCTCTTCAGCAGCCCTGTGGGCTACGCGGCCGGCTACTACAGCTACAAGTGGGCAGAAGTACTGGATGCGGACGCCTTCACACGCTTCCAGAAAGAGGGCGTTCTTAGCGCCAAGGTTGGCCATGAATTCCGCGAAAGGGTTCTCAGCAAAGGCAACTCCGAAGACCCGGCGAAGCTCTTCCGCGATTTCATGGGCCGCGACCCGGAACCAATGGCTCTTCTAGCGCGCGCCGGCCTAGCTTAAGTTGCAGAGGTTTCCGAAACTCACACCCTAGGTGCTGGTTAAATCCATGTCCCTGAGGGGATGGCTGTATCCTTGGGGATAACAACGATGCCGTCACGAATATGGAAGAGTTCACTGTCCATATTTTCAGGCTTACCGTCAGGCGTAATGACCACATTGTCTCCTATGTGGACGTTTTTATCGATGATGGTGCGTTCGATGCGGCAGTTACGACCAATGCCGGGAGCCGGCTTGTTCGGGTCAGTGCCTGCAGCGCCAGCGTAATAATCTGCCCCCATGATGATGACCTCACGCAGCGTGGTGCCGGTCTCAATGATGGAACGCACGCCAATGACTGCCGTTTCCACGTGCGCATCAGTGATGATGCAACCTTCGGAAATAAGCGCCTCGCGAATCTCCGCACCGTTGATCTTTGTGGCCGGCAGGAAGCGGGCATGGGTAAAGATCGGCGCAGCGGAGTCAAAGAAATCGTATTGAGGGACGAGTTTGCAAAGGTCCAGATTAGCCTGGAAGAAGGAGCGGATGGTCCCGATATCCTCCCAGTATCCCTGGAAGTTGAAGGCGTGAACCTTGTACTTTTTCAGCGCACCGGGAATGATGTGCTTGCCAAAGTCCATGCAGTTGTTGTCGAGACTGTCGATGAGCGCCTGGCGGTTAAAGACGTAAATGCCCATGGAAGCCTGGTAACGAGGCTCATCGGCGGCCAGCCCGAGTTCATTCAGTGTCTCCACCGGCATGCGCAGGTTTTCCAGCACGGCTGGATCCTTGGGTTTTTCAACAAACTCATGGATGCGACCGGTGCTGTCAGTTTTCATGATGCCAAAGGCGGTGGCATCCGCTGCATTCACGGGCAGCGTGGCAATGGTGAGTTCAGCACCGCTTTTGATGTGCTGAGCCATGACCAGGCGGAAATCCATGCGGTAGAGCTGATCGCCGCTGAGGATGAGATAGTAGTCGTAATTGTTCTCCGTGAAATACCGGAGGTTCTGACGAACGGCGTCCGCCGTGCCCTGATACCAACGCTCACCATCCGGCGTCTGCTGAGCTGCGAGCACCTCGACAAAACCACGTGTGAACTGATCGAACTTGTAGGTGCGGGCGATGTGGCGATTGAGCGAGGCGCTGTTGTACTGCGTGAGAACAAAGACCTGCCGAACGCCTGAATTGATGCAGTTGCTGATTGGAATATCAACGAGGCGATACTTGCCAGCCAGCGGCACAGCAGGCTTCGCGCGATCTTTGGTCAGCGGAAAGAGTCGTGTTCCCGCGCCACCTCCCATGACAATGGCCAGCGTTGAACGGCGGAGAATGTCATCAGTGGCGAAGTTGTTTGGCATAATCGTTAAGTGGCGGATGTCTTTTCTCGGAAAAAACGCGAAGAGGCAAGCGTTTCCAGCGACCATTAGATGAAAATCACTCGCTCCGCGCCGTTAACCTGTCCCAACCCAGCCCCCCTTGCCATGATCATCCTCGCCAATCGTTACCTCCCAATTGTTCTCACCTCCCTCACTCTTGCTGCAACCGGCAGCCAGGCGGCGGTGAATTTCGAAAAGCAAATTCTACCTGTGTTGCAAAAGAAATGCCTGGACTGCCACAGCGCCACCAAGGTGGTGGACGGTAAAACGAAGAAACCAAAAGGTGATCTACAACTGGATGCCGCCTGGGCCATGCTCAAGGGCGCAGAAAACGGCCCCTCATTGGTCCCTGGTAATCTGGCCAAAAGCTACATGTATGAGGTGGTCACCCTGCCAAAAGACGATGACATGTTCATGCCATCCAAAGGCGACCCGATGACGCCAGAGGAGATCAAGTTGCTCAAGGAATGGATTGAGAGTGGTGCCGATTTTGCTGGATGGACTGGAAACATGGAGGGAGCACCCGCCGATGTCGCCGCTGCTGCCGCCGCTAAAAAAGTGGTGAAAGTGCGCGAGCATGACGTGTTTTATCAGCAGTTGTCAAAAGAGGTGAAAGCAGCACCTGAAGCCGTGATCGCCAAGGCCAAGGCTGGTGGTGCTCAGATCTCCGCGCTGAAACTCGACAGCCCGCTCTTGCGTGCCGACTTCCTCACTGGTGTGTCGAAGTGCGATGACGAAAAAGTGGCCGTGTTGCTGCCACTGAAAGACCAACTGGCACAGCTCGATTTGGGCCGCACGGTGATCACGGATGGCGCTATGAAAACACTGGCCCAGTTAACTCACCTGACCGTCCTGGATCTGCGCCAGACAAAAATCAC
>CANJVS010000073.1 GCA_947477755.1 Verrucomicrobiaceae bacterium
ACCTCGTCCTTGAAATCGCGCACTCCCGCCTCATGCCAGTCGAGCTGCATCCAGGAGACATAGCTCCAGGCGAAAGAGACGATTGCGGCGAGCAAAGAAGCGAGCAGGAGTTTCATGGAGTGCATGGTGCCTCCCAAGTTTATGATGGCAAGCGTTGATCGCGACAGAGGACACTCCGGCGGCACCAAGCTTCACATGACAGACAGGTGAATCGGGACGAAACAATCCGTGCTCTATTCAGGAGCTGCCTTTCTCATGCAACGATTCACCTGTGACTGCGACAATGTCCTTTTCTTCAGCAGTTCCAAGTGTCTGAAGTGCGGCGGCAAAGTGGGTTATGATCCCGCCCGTGGTGCCATGTTCCGACTGGAACCCGGCGGGCCGATGAAACTCTGCGACAACGGCATCAAGCACGGGGTTTGCAACTGGCTGCTCTCAGCGGATTCCAAAGAACCGCTGTGCCAAGCCTGCCGGATGAACAGGACTATTCCGGATCTGCGGACAGGGCGTAATCTGACCCTATGGGGTCGAATGGAGACGGCGAAGCGGCGGCTGATCTACACGATGCTCCGTCTGGGTATCACGCTACCCTCGAAAATCGAGAACCCATCATCAGGACTGGCCTTCGACATCATCAGCACCGTCTCCAATCCCAACGTGACCACGGGTCATCTGAATGGTGTGATCACCGTGAATCTTGAAGAGGCGGACGACACCTACCGGCAGATCAACCGCCAGCAGCTCGGTGAAAATAGTCGCACGCTGCTCGGTCACTTCCGCCATGAAAGCGCGCACTACCTCTGGCAGCGTTTCCTGTCGGAACTTCCTTGGGATCACCCGCAGCGTCTGGCTTTTCGAGAACGCTTTGGCGAGGAATGGCTGGACTATGCCACGGCTCTGAGCACGCATTATGAGTGTGGCGCCCCTTCAGGCTGGGAACGAAATTTTATCACGGCTTACGCGGCCTCACACCCATGGGAGGACTGGGCGGAAACCTGGGCGCACTACTTGCAAATCGTGGACGGCCTGGAGACCTGCGAAAGCCTGGGCATTCAGGTGAAGCACCTCGCCCTGCCACTGGTGATGCTTCCAGGTGAAGCCGGTACGCTGCCGTCAGTGCTTCCGCAGTCCGGCATCGCCGATGGCGAATTTCTGGCCTGGCTGCAGCGCTGGATGTGTCTGTCCACCGTGCTCAACGAAATCTCCCACAGTCTGGGTGAACAGGCACTGTATCCCTTTGTCATTTCCGTACGCGTCGCCCAAAAGCTCCGCCTGGCGCATCATTTTGCGACGAGCTGGGCATCCACTTGAAGTTACCAAGTGCGGGTCGAGGACTGGTTTTCCACAGAGGTGACCGTGACCTCCATGCTCTGCATCGTGAACGTGCCGAACATGGTGGCCAGTGCCACATCCGTGGCATCGCGGCCATATGCGATGACAATGCGGTTGCCACTCATGGCGAGCTCCGTGGCGTCAAAAGTGAACCAGCGACCGCCAATGAACGCCTCAAACCAGGCATGCAAATCCATGGGCTGAAGCTGATACAAAAAGCCCACCACCATGCGCGCAGGCACATTGATCGCCCGGCACAGAGCGATTCCGAGGTGCGCAAAGTCACGGCACACTCCGCGCCGCGTGTTCGCGGTCTCCAGAGCGGATGTGGAACTGTCACTGCAGCCAGGCACATAAGCGATGTTTTTATGGATCCAGGCACGTATGGCAGCGACCTGCCCATAGCCCATCGGCAGGTTTTCAACGATGGAGCCGGCAAGTTCAAGCAACTGGTCTGACTGGCAGTAGCGGCTCGGCAGAAGGTAATGCAGAAGCTCCGTCGGGAGATTTTGCACCGACATCAATGGAGCATTCTGATCCTCATCAACCATGTCCGGCACCTGGGCGCGATACTTGACGGAGAGATGGAAATCACCCGCCGGCATCACGGTTCGCTGGCAGAGATTCCCGTAGACATCGGTGAACTCAACCACCGGCACTTGCGGATGAAGGTGAAACTCCTCCCGCATGATCCACTGCGCCCAGCCACTGCGCGGACGCAGCATGAAAATCGTCGGGACATCCTCCGTAGTCCGGTATTCAAGCTGGCAGGTGGCGTCGAGGATCATGAGGCGGGCTTGCATGGAGAAAATGCCATGAAGCAGTGACTCCCTTCGCTGGTGGCGGCAAATGGGCAAATGGAATCGGTGCTAGCGCAGCGCGGATGCCGCGTCGTCATTCCGTTTTCATACGACGAGGACCCGCAAGCTGGAGGCGGCAAAGATCGCGCCCAATTCCTGGATCTTGGATGCCGGGAGGGCATCAAGACCGGCCGGAGCAGCCCCACCGCCCAACATAAAGTATCGCAATGCAGCCAAGAAAAGTGGCGATTGCTCATCGAGGGTCACTTCCAGCGACTCGGGGAAGCAGGCATCAAGGATGGATGGGCCAAAATCCGACTCTTCCTCCAGCTCATGTGCCCAGCGCAGGATCGTCTCCAGCGGTGCGGCTTCCGGGAAGCGCTGCGCCACCAACTCAAACAAATCATCCCGCGTCGTTACATTCATCAGCAGTGCCAGAAAAAACCGGTGCTCAGGCTCGGCAATCGCGCTGCGCATCCCCTTGATGACATCCCTTCGCACACCCTCGTCCAGTGTTGCACCAACCCCTGCTGCGAGTGCTCCATGCTTTCTTTCAAAAATACCAAGCGCCTTCTCCCACACACCAAGATTCCACAAATGACCCATGCAGTGCTGCAGAATATAAAACCCGCGCTCGAAGTCCAGATCAGCAATCATCTCCAGAACAAAGTCCGCATAGGCGGGCTCTTCGATCTGTTCCAGAAGATCCAGCAGTTGCTTGCGCCGCATCGTGAGAGTGTCATTGAGCATCGGGTCCAACGCGATACGGGGTGGCAGGTAATTGAATTGCGGATTCATCCCCGGATCATTTTGCGTACGCACCACCACAGTGACCGATGGCGTGTCCAAATGAAAGAGCGAGTGGATGCAGGCTTGGCCTGAGATGATCGGAACCGTGCGCCCCGTTTCCAGCAGTTCGATACTTTTCATTCGCACATCGCCGATCCGGAGGTGTGGAGTAATCGATTGTGCATTTTCAAACTCGTAGTGCGCATGGATGCTGGACCCTGACATGACATGAAAGGCGCCTGAAAATTCATGCTGGTGAATGTCTGTCGTCCCATCCATCCAGAACAGGATTTGAATGTAGAACCGTGGGTGATCATAGGCCACAAGCTCTGGCTGACCAAAGCCCGACTGCGTTTGCAAAGGCTGCTCATCATTCAGCAGAAAGCCGCGCAGGAAAGCCGGCAGATCCACGTGCTCAGACGGCAGGCGCTCATCCAGCGCGCAACGCGCAATCTCCGGAAACTTCTCCAAGGAAAAATTAACCTGCTTCCACCGCTTCAGCACTGTTTGGCCGAGTTCTTCGAAAAAGGAGTCCATCTGCACCCTTCCACCAAGTGACCACCGACAACAACCGCCATTCCTGATGGTGATCCGGAGCTGTTTTTGAATGAATCTTGATACTCATTCTTGCTGGATTTTTACAATGCCTCAGAAATGGCCAAGGCCACTATTACCGGGCAGGCACAGCAAAGATGACCGCACTCATCATGTGAAATTTTGCGGTGCTGAACAGCATTGCGCCCAGAAACGTACTCAACTATTCCGGCAGAATAGCACCAAAGCCACCATCCCAATCATGGGTCACTGACAATTCAAGACGGAGGTCGTTAACTCAATGATCGCTCGCGCTGAGGGCGGATATCAACCAATTTGATCTTATAGTTCAAGAGCGGCTCTTTTTCATTGGTGATGCCTTGAAACCACAGTTCTGCCGGCAAGGTGATTTCCTTTGTCAAAAGTGGCAGAATTTTTGGAGACATTAGCGCCTTGGAATTACGGAGCAGGTTACTGATCGTGATGATAGTGTGATTGCGCTCCTCGGGCGTTCGTGCGGCCCTCAAAAAAGCATTTTTCCACGACATCACCCGAGCAGGTGTGAGTTGGAAAAGACTCACGGCATCCACCTTGGCAGTCCATTCGCGGACTTCAGCTTTGTTGCCACTCTTATACCCTCCATCAAGCCCCATCACTGCTGCAGCAATACGGCGTAGTGCCTTCGTGTAAACGCTCAGACTCTCAGGCCTTGCGGCTGAAAGACGGGTGGCTACCTCGATCAATGCACCCACGGTGGCAGACTTCGCCTTCTCGGTGATCGGCTTGTGTTTCTGCAGCGCGGCATCCCACCCCAGCAAAGAAACGTCATTGTATATCTTCGCGGCTCGAATAGCGGCAATGTTCTTGTTGGTTGTGCGGAGCGTGAATGCTTCGCGGCGATCATGCATTTGAAACTTGCAGGATAAATCACCTCCATAGCGCGAATCCGAAAAAAGCTTCCCTGGTTGGAGCCAATAGCGGTGATCCGCTTTGCCTATCACAAATGGCTTTTTTCTCCTTTTACCTGTAATTGCACTTTCACTCACGGACGTTCTTCTGGCGCTTCTCAGGTTGGTCCTAGGTTTTCGATCTTCACTGGCAAGCATATCTAAAGTGCGGGGACTGCCTGTTGTTGTTAATTTGCGTGTGCTCATGGGGGGCTGGCTTTAATTATTCCCAAGCATGCAACCAAATCAACGGTTTATCACTGGTGGAAACTAGCTCTTTTATCGTTTCGATTCCGCCGACAGAGCCTTTATTCTCACTTAAAGTCCAGAACATCAACGTTTTGTGTGATACTAAGATTAATAGGCCGAAGCACGCACTGCGGATAAAAATCTAAGTGTGTTCAAGGCTTACTTCTAACGCCTCACCACATTGTCGTAGAGTTGTGTCCCATCTTTATTCAATCTCAGAATTTCAGCATACACCTTAGACGCATGGTGAAACCTACCATGCCTTCTGCGTGAAGCGGTCTTGTACCATCGCACTTTATCAACCTAATTGTCTCACCAAAAAGAGCGGCCATCTCTGGCCGCTCTCATGGTTTTAGAATGAACGCTTATCTCACGCCTAGTAGCGGTAGTGATCAGTCTTGTAAGGCCCTTCAATGGGGACGCCGATATAATCAGCCTGCTCTTTGGAGAGCACCGTAAGCTTCACGCCAATTTTTTCGAGATGAAGTCGGGCAACTTCTTCATCGAGTTTCTTTGGCAGGACGGTGACACCGATTTTGCGCTTACCCTTGGTGGCCCAGAGTTCGATTTGCGCGAGCGTCTGATTGGTGAAGCTGTTGCTCATAACGAAGCTCGGATGGCCTGTGGCGCAACCAAGGTTCACAAGGCGTCCTTCAGCCAGCATGAAGATGCTGTTGCCTTTTGGGAAGGTGTATTTGTCCACCTGCGGTTTGATGTTGAGGCGCTTGACGCCCTTCATCACGTTGAGCTTATCGACTTGGATCTCGTTGTCGAAGTGGCCGATGTTGCAGACGATGGCTTGGTCCTTCATCTTCTCCATGTGCTTGGTGGTGATGATGTCCTTGTTGCCAGTGGTGGTGACGTAGATGTCGCCAATTCCGAGGGTGTCCTCGATTGGCATGACGCGGTGGCCTTCCATGGCAGCCTGAAGGGCGCAAACCGGATCGATTTCCGTGACGATGACCTGGGCACCCATGCCGCGGAGGGCAGCGGCGCAGCCCTTACCCACGTCGCCATAACCACAAACGACGCCGACTTTGCCGGCGATCATGACGTCGGTGGCACGCTTGATGCCGTCGAGGAGGGATTCGCGGCAGCCATAGAGGTTGTCGAATTTGGACTTCGTGACGCTGTCGTTTACGTTGATGGCCGGGAAGAGCAATTTGCCAGCATTGGCCATTTCATAGAGGCGATGCACGCCAGTGGTGGTCTCTTCGGAGACGCCCTTGAGGTCTTTGACGATTTTGTGGAAGATGCCGGGCTGTTCCTTGCCGATCTTGAGGAGGAGATCTTTGATGACCTTCACTTCGTGGTTGTCGCTCGGAGTCTTGACCCACTTGTCACCGTTTTCCATTTCATAGCCCTTGTGGATGAGCAAAGTCACGTCGCCACCGTCATCAACGATGAGTTGTGGGCCTTTGTCCTTCGGGAACATGATGGCCTTCCAAGTGCAATCCCAGTATTCTTCCAGCGTCTCGCCTTTCCAGGCAAACACAGGCGTGCCGGAGGCTGCGATGGCGGCGGCGGCATGGTCTTGAGTGGAGAAAATGTTGCAGGAGGCCCAGCGCACGTCAGCACCGAGTTCCTTGAGGGTCTCGATGAGCACGCCAGTCTGAATGGTCATGTGCAGGGAGCCGGTGATGCGCACGCCTTTCAGGGGCTTCAATGGTCCGTATTTCTTGCGCGTAGCCATGAGGCCGGGCATTTCGCTTTCGGCGATGTCGAGTTCTTTGCGGCCAAATTCGGCGAGTGAGATGTCTTTGACGAGGTAGTCGTTGCTCATGTTTGTGCGTTTGTTTCTGGGTTAAAAATACGAATCATCGTATCCGGATGCGATGATATGTTCCAAAGACAGGCCGTCGTGTCAATGGGCGTTTTTAGATCTGTTCGAATGAGATTTTGGTTTGAGCAGTGCCGCTTGAGCGAGACATGGCAGTGTGTGACGCGGCGCGTTGCAGCGATTGCCTTTGTTTCCGGGCGTGCCATGGTGGCAGCTGATGGATGCACCTGCCGGCTTGCTGACCCTTCCGGGTCGCACCTTTATTCACTTTCTGACCTATCTCGGTCAACTCACCGCACTGATGGGCGAGTTGATGATTGCCGTGCGTTCGGGTGTTTGGCGGCTGAAGTTGGTGGCCCAGCAGATTGTGGCGATCGGCTATGGCTCGCAGGCTGTTGTGATCGTGACGGGCGCATTCACCGGGGCAGTCTTTACCTTTCAGAGCTATGCCAAGTTCAAGGAGTTTGGCTTTGAGACCACCGTCGGGGCCGTCGTTTCCGTGGCGCTTTGCCGTGAACTTGGGCCTGTCCTCGCGGGATTGATGGTCGCCGGACGCGTTGGTGCGGCAATGGCCGCCGATATCGGCACCATGAAGGTCACTGAACAGGTCGATGCCCTTCGGGTCATGGGCGTTCATCCGGTCGACTACCTTGTTCTGCCACGCTTCCTGGCCATGATGATTTCCATGCCATTTCTCGTGGCGGAAAGCATCTCCTTCGGCCTCATCGCCTCCTATGCGGTCACGAGCTTCGGATATGACATGCCCTCTGCTTGGTACCTCTCACACATGCTCGACCACACGAACATGGAGGATCTCTCCATCGGCATGATCAAAGGCTTTGTGTTCGGCATGCTCATCACTCTGATCTCATGCCATCAGGGTTTGACGGCTGAAAATGGTGCCGTCGGAGTCGGCTTGGGAACCACACGCGCTGTGGTCATCTCATCGCTCGTCATGCTCATCGTGAATTTCTTCCTGTCCATCCTCCTCAACTACGTCTTTCCGATTGGGAGCGTATAGCCATGGCTGCACCCACCACGAGCACGAATCCACCCATTGCGCCAAACGGCACCAGCGGGGCGTTTATCGAACTTCGCGGTATTCACAAGAGCTTCGGCAGGCAGGAGATTCTCCGCGGCATCGACCTTTCTATCCATCACGGTGAAACACTCTGCATCATCGGTCCCAGCGGCGAAGGCAAGACCGTCATGATGAAACACATCATCGGCCTCATCCAACCGGACAAGGGTGACATTTTTGTCGAGGGCATTTGTGTGAACCACCTGCGTGAACGCGAGATGGCCCCCATCAGGCAGAAGGTCAGCATGCTGTTTCAAAATGCCGCCCTATTTGACCGCATGACGGTCGAGGAAAATGTCGCCTTCCCACTCTGGGAAAGCGGAGTCCGCGACCGCACTGAAATCAAACTTCGGGTGCGCGACGCACTGGAGGTCGTCGATCTTCAGGAGCACATGGACAAATATCCCACCAGCCTTTCCGGAGGCATGAGAAAGCGCGCCGGCATTGCCCGCGCCATTGTCACGCGCAGCGAGTGCATTCTATATGACGAACCCACCGCGAGCCTTGATCCGATTGGCTCGGATGTCATTGACCAGATGATCCTGCGCATGCAGCGCCGCTTCGGCATCACCTCCATCGTTGTCACGCATGACATGAAAAGTCTGTTTAAAATCGCCAACCGCGTTGCCATGTTACGCCGTGGGATCATCAAGTTTCTTGGCACTCCAGACGAACTGCGCGCCACGCCAGACCCGGAAATCCAGGATTTCATCAATGGCCGTTCAAACATCACCGGCTAAATATCAATCCATGCAGTCTCACCTTCCCTGATCATGATCGACAGCGACAAAAAAACTGAAATGCTGGTCGGACTTTTCCTGTTCGTCGGGCTTCTTTTGCTCGGTGGCCTCATCCTTCAATTCGGGCGAGTGCGCGAAATTTTCAAGGACACCTACCATCTGCGAGTTGCCTTCCCGAACGCCTCCGGCATCAAAGATGGATCTCCCGTTTTCCTCGGCGGATCACGCGTGGGCAAAGTGAGCGAGAAACCCACACTCAACCCAACTTTCACCGGGGTTATCTTGGATTTGGAACTCTTTCATGACGTGCAAATCCCTGCGGACGCAACCTTCTCCATCGGTTCCGCAGGACTGATGGGAGATGCCCTGATCGACATCAAGCCCAGTGGCAAGGACACCAAAGAATTTCTGCCGCATGACCACGACCGGATCATCGATGGCACTAAATCGGGTGGTCTGTCAGAACTGCAAAGCCAGGCAGAGATCGTGGGCAAGAAGGTGGATCTCGTGCTCGATGACGTGCGCACAGCACTCGTAGATCTGAAGGGCGCGATGGAAAAGATCAACAAAGGAGCCCTGTCAGACGCCACCATCACCGATTTCAAAGAGAGCATGCAGCACCTCAATAAAACGATGACCCGAGTGGATGACAAAGTGCTGGGCGATGAAACCGTCACCAGCCTGAAGGCAGCCATCGACGAACTCAGGGATGCGGCCATCGGTTTCAAATCCACAGCCAAAACCATTGATGAGCAATCCAAGCGACTGGGCCCCATCTTCGACAAACTGGACCCCGCCATGGCCAAGGCGGACAAAGTCATGACAACGGCGGAGGAATCCCTTCAATCCATCAAAAAAGCAGCAGACAGTTTTGCCATAGCAGCGCGCAACATCACCACCAGCAAAGGTCTGCTCGGCTCACTGATGAATGACTCCGAATTGAAGACCGACTTCAAAAGCCTCATCTCCAACCTCAACCGCAATGGCATCATTTTTTACCACAACGATGCGGGGAAAGAAAAATCCAGGGAGGAACCGTCCAAGCAGTTGCCGATTTTCCGGCGCTGAGATCAGGAGTATTTCACATCCTTGCGCGGCTCCATTTCGAAGGCCGTTGCCTCCTGTTCGGAAATGTTTGGCTTCAATACCTCTTCGCGGAACTTGATGTAGTGCGGGTCGTCCTGGCAGATGGCCAACTTGTCCATGTTCTCGACTTCGAGATACACGAACCATGGGAAGGCATCGCTTGAATTCACGCGCTTGCCGGTCTTCACCGTCAGAATCTCAGGAACGCGAAGCAGTTGGACACGCGCCTGAGACATCAGTATCTCCAACTTTTCAGGGGTGACCTCGGGCTTGAGCTTGTAGAGGCTTATGTAGGCGATCATGGGAAAGCGGGCTTGCCCAAAATCAGTTTTTCCACTCCAGCGCTCCCTTGCGCCAGGCATAGACAAAAGCGACGCCAAGAATGCCGA
>CANJVS010000074.1 GCA_947477755.1 Verrucomicrobiaceae bacterium
GCGGGCCAAGGTGCCCTTCCTGGGCCAGGTGGTGAGACTGGGCAACGGCACCGTGAAAGCCGCCGGCTACTTCCTGCTGCCGCAAATCCCCGTCGGCAGCCAGACCGCCGCGACTGCTCCCATCCTCTCGGGCGGGTTCCGTGTCCTGCAAACGATTCCATGAAACCCGTCCCCCTTATCAAACTTTCGCTTCTATTTCTCCTCCTGCCGTTTCATTCAGTCCTGGCTGATGCCACACAGAATTGGTTAGGCAAAGCCGACATCACTTTTGACGGCACGTCCACGCTCCATGCCTGGGGCGGCAAAGTTTCTGCCAGGCCATTCACCACGCGGGTCACTCTCGATGCCGCCGGCAGACCTTCACGAATTCAGGCTGAGGTCACGGTGGAAGTCGGGAAGATGAACACCGCAGAGGCCAGGCGGGACGAGAACCTGCGCAAGGCCATGAAGGAAACCGATCATCCTTTGATCAGTGCAGTCATTGACGTGCCGGCCGGAAAAATCGCCGACGACGGCAAAACGCCCACCCGGCTGCCAATGACGCTGACCCTGCTCGGCAAGTCGCAGCAAATCACCGCCACCGTCACGCATTGGAAGCTTCAGGACGGCAAAGCCACCTTCGACCTCGACTTTCCCGTCTCGCTGAAAGCCAGCGGCATTAGCATCCCCACGGTGCTCTTATTCATCAAAGTAGGGGATAGCATCAGCGTGCACTCCTCGGTCACACTGTCGCAAAGCTGATCTGCATGCCCGCATACATCCACCACATCGCGATCGAGACACCGCCGCACATTTACAGCAACGAATTCGCCTGCAACCGGATGAAGGGCTGGGTCACGGACTCCCGTGCGAAACGCATGGTCGAAATGATCTACCAGCGCACGGGCATCGAGACGCGCTACAGCGTGAGCGCCGATTTTTTAAAGGACGACGGCGAGCTGTTTCACACATTGCCGGACGGGACGATCAATTCGCCCACCACCGGCCAGCGCAATGCACTGTATGCCAGAGCCTCGCGTGAACTCGCGGTGAAGCTGGCGCGCAAGACACTGGCCGAGTGCCCGCAGTTTTCGAAGGGCGACATCACCCATGTTGTGTTTGCGTCCTGCACTGGCTTCGCCAATCCGGGACCGGACTATCACATCATCCGTGATTTGGGCCTGAATGAAAACGTGGAGCGCTACACCATTGGCTTCATGGGTTGCTACGCCGCTTTTCCGGCGATGCGGATGGCCGCGCAGTTTTGTGAGGCGAATCCAAACGCCGTGGTGCTGGTGATGTGTCTCGAACTCTGCTCACTGCACCTGCAGGTCAGCGACAGGCCGGAAAGCATCGTGGCGAACTCTTTGTTCGCCGACGGAGCGGCGGCGGCCATCATGAGCGCACGGGAGCCGGTGGCGGACCGGCCCTTCTATCGCGTGCAGAGCTTTCATTCGGCGCTCGTGCCCTCCAGCGAGTCGCACATGGCCTGGGACATCGGTGACAACGGCTTCAACATGGTGCTTTCAGCCTACGTGCCGGAATTGATCGGCAGCAACATCCGCGAGATGCTCGCCGGCATCCTCGGAAAGCGTGAGATGAAACTCAGCGACATCGACGAATGGGCCGTGCATCCCGGCGGGCGGGCCATCCTGGAGCAGGTGGAGCAACACCTCGAACTGCCTGACGGGGCGCTGGAAATCTCCCGCAGTGTGCTTCGCGATTACGGCAACATGAGCAGTCCGACCGTGATGTTTGTGCTCAAGGGCTTGCTTGAAGAAGCCGAAACGGATCATGCAACCACCTGCGCCATCGCCTTCGGCCCCGGACTCACCGTGGAGACTGCGGTGCTTGAGCGCTGCGGTGCGGCGATCACGAGTCCAAAGCGGCGGAAGGATGAGCTTCTTGCATGAACACTGACTTTGATGTGATCATTGTCGGCGGCGGACCCGTGGGTCTGCTGCTGGCATGCCTGCTCAAAAAACTCGGCCTGCGCCTCCGCGTGCTGGAAAAACGCACGCAACCCATCGCTCACTCAGCCGCCATCGGCATCACGCCGCCATCGCTGCAGATTCTGAAAAAACTGGGGCTCACCCAAGAGTTCATCAACAGCGGCTTGAAAGTGCGTGACTGCTTCGTGCATGGCCAGAGCGGCAAGCTGGGCTGCATGTCGTTCCGCGACATCCCTGACGAGCATTCCTTCATTCTTGCGCTGCCACAGGTGACGACGATTGCCATCCTGCAGAATCATCTCGGCGCTGAATGGATCGAGACTGGCTGTGAAGTCCGTGAAGTGCAACAACACGCCGGTCACTGTGTCGTGCGCGCAGGCCAACGTGAATGGACCGCGCGGCACGTCATTGCCTGCGATGGCTGGCGCAGCCCGGTGCGGCAATGGATCGGCATGAAAGCCCCGGCCCGGACCTACGATCTCCATTTTGTGATGGGCGACTTCATTGATCGCAGTGGTTTCGGCGACGAGGCGCACCTCTTTTTCACCGCCAGCGGCTCGGTCGAGTCCTTTCCGCTGCCATGTGGCCAAAGGCGCTGGATCGTGCAGACAGACACGCATCTCGACCAGCCTCCGCAAGGCCTCGTCAGCGAGCTCACGCGACAGCGCACCGGCATTGATGTGCCACTTGCGGATCAGGTCAATGAAAGCGTCTTCACCCCGCGCCGGTTCAATTGCGAGCGCTACTACGATGGCCGCATCATCCTTTGCGGTGATGCCGCGCATGGCATGAGTCCCATCGGCGGGCAGGGCATGAACACGGGCTTCGCCGATGCCGAGTTTCTCGCCGAAATTTTCAGCCATGGCGATCCATCCCCGCTGCTGCCCGCTTACGACCGCTTCCGCCGCAAGGCCGCGAAAGCCGCCATCTTTCGCGCTGAATGGGGCATGTGGCTGGGCACCTGGCATGGTCTAATGCCCTCCATGCTGCGCGATTTGATTCTGCGTTTTTTGCTTGGCCGGGAATCCATCGTCAAGCGCATGGGTTCCTTCTACGCCATGCTCACCATTCCCTTCAATACACTTCAACGCGTCCCGCAGGCCAGCTTGAAGCCGCACGCCGTCTGATCCATGACCGCGACTCCCGATTACACCCCCACCATTGATGGTGCGGCCTCGCACTACGATGATCTGGATCAGTTTTACCGCGAGATCTGGGGCGAACACGTGCATCACGGTGTCTGGGTCACCGGGAAAGAAACCGATACTGAAGCCGCCGAGAACCTCGTCAGCATGGTTGCCCAACTCGGCCACACCGGGCAGGGCACCAAGGTCTGCGACATCGGCTGCGGGTACGGAGCCACGGCAAAAATCCTGGCGCAACGCTACGGCGCCAATGTCACCGGCATGACCATCTCCGCCGTGCAGCTCGACTACGCGCAGAAGCACAATTCGGTGCCTGGCAAAACCCGCTTCATGCTGCGCGACTGGTATGCTAACCAACTGTCTGACAATAGCTTCGATGTTGTGCAAACCGTCGAAAGCCTGGAACACATGCCCGATCTGCCGACGTTTTTCCGCGAGTGCCATCGTGTCATGAAACCGGGGGGACGCCTTGTCGCCACGGCCTGGATGTCGTGTGAAAATCCTGATCCCTTCGCGCAGCGCCATTTCATTGACGCCATCACCCGCGAGACTCAAATCGCCGGCGTCAGGCCTGAGAGCGAATTCCGCGCCGCCGCTGAGGCCGCCGGGTTCATCAACTACCGGTTCAAAGACTACGCGCCCCAGGTGAAGCGCACCTGGCCGCTCTGCGCCCTGCGCACGATGAAAGGACTTCTCACCAAGCCGCACTACCGCCGCTTTCTCTTCAGCTCAAAAAACCCCAACCGCATCTTCGCCCTCACCCTCTTCCGCATCTGGCTCGCGTACGAACTCGGCATCCAGCGTTACGGTGTCTTTAGCGCGGACAAGCGTTGATTCAGCTGCCAGCCGCATTAAACAACAGCATGTCCATCACCGAAGAACGAAAACAGGAGATCGCGAAATCGCTCAAACGTTGCAGTGACGCGACTTTGGCCGCCGCGCTGCGTTTTGAAGAGACGCGTGATCTCGATGAACTGCCCGCCATCATTCTTGGCGTGCTGGAGCGCGATGCGGCGAAACCAAAACCGGAGGGCGTGGCCGCCGCGACGGATGAGGCGAGATTGATCGAAGACATCGGCATGGATTCGTTTGGCATGATCGAGGTGGTGATGACAGCCGAGGAAGTGCTGGGCATCACCGTGGCCACCCACGAAATGAATGACATCCGCACGCTCGGCCAGCTGAAGGAATTCCTGCGCGTGAAACTCACCGCATGAACCGCGTCGTCGTCACCGGCCTCGGCTTTATCTCAAGCATCGGCAACAGCCGTGCCGCGGTGCTTGACAGTTTGCGCGAAGGCCGCAGCGGCATCGAAGTCATGCCTGAACTCGCCGCCATGAATGATCGCGTCAGTCTGGCGGGCACGGTGAAAGGATTTCACTTTCCCACCACTGATCCGCTCGAATGGACCTTTCCAGAGCACGTAAAACTCAATCGATCAGAACTGCGCACGATGGTGCCGAATGCTGTTTTTTCGATCGCAGCGATGGAGGAGGCCATCGCCGATGCCAGACTTGATCCTGCGCTTGTTTCGAGTCCACAGACCGGTTTGTACTGCGCCTCGGCAGGCTCGGCCTGGCTGACGCATGTGGCGATTGAATCGGTTCTCACGCGCGGCCCGGCACGCACTTCAGCGCCGACGGTGGTGACCGGCATGCCCAATTCGCTGCATCTCAATCTCACTGCACGATTTGCGATCAAAGGCGCTTCCGTCGGTTTCAGCAGCGCCTGTGCATCATCGGCTCATGCGCTGGGCAGCGCCTGCGATTTGATTCGATTGGGACGGCAGAAGATCATGTTCGTCGTTGGAGCGGAAGACTGTCATCCGTACAACATTCTGCCCTTTGCCTCGCTGCGGGCACTGAGCTCGCAAAGCGATCCTGCACTGGCTCCGCGGCCGTTTGATGTGAGTCGCGACGGCTTCGTCATCACGGGCGGCGCGGTGGTGCTCGTGCTGGAGGCGGCGGAGCACGCGGTCGCGCGTGGGGCGACTGTGTATGCCGAGGCAAAAGGCTGGGGGCAGGCCTCCGATGGTTATGATGTCGTGGCACCCGATCCCAGCGGCAACGGGCTGGCACGGGCGATAACGAACGCTCTACAGGATGCGAACATAGACACTTCGGATGTCGATTACATCAACGCCCACGCCACCGCGACAGCTGCGGGAGACATTGCCGAGTTAAATGCCCTCAAATCCGTTTTCACCGGCAAGGCCACACCGCGCGTAAGCAGCACGAAGGCCCTCACCGGACACGGGCTGAGTCTCGCCGGGGCCATGGAGTCCGGCATCTGCTGTCTGGCGTTGCGGGAAGGCTTCATGCCCGCCTCGGCGAAAATTCAGCAGCTCGATCCAGCCTGCGAGGGCGTGACAATCATCACCACGCGCGTCGATGAAGCGCCACGTGTGGCCATGAGCAACTCCTGCGGCTTCGGTGGAGCAAACGTGGCGCTGATCTTTGCCCTCACTTGAGGCTACCGATTCAGCTGCACCCCGCCGGAGTGGCGCGGGCTTGTGGCCGGAGTTGTCGCGGGCGACACGGTGGGCAGGGCATCGCGCAGGAAGTAACCACGACCATGCAGTGTGCCCTCGTCATTCATGATGAAGCCCTGGAAATCCACGATGCGCGTCAGCTTCGGTGGAGTCGCCACGGGTGAGCGCGGATCATTGTCCAGGGTCGTGTAGCGGCCTTTGAATGCTCCGGTCGCGGGCGTGATGCTGAGGGTCACGGCCTTTGGATTTGGGCTGGTGGCAATCTTTGTTATTCCGCCGATCTTTACTTCGACATCCACATCGGCATTCACCGCCAGGGGATCGGCGCCGAGCAACTGATCAAAGGTCAGGCGGGCGTTTTTCAGCGGGGAACCCGACGCGGGATCAAGGCCCATGACGAGTTCGGTTTTATCCGGCACGCGATAGCGGCCGCCGATCACGTTCAGCAGGACGGGGCCGAAACCATCATCGAAAAGCCGATTCGCGACAGCCCTGTTCTCAGGGCGCATCCAGGAAACACTGCCGGTGCCGGTGAGCCGCGTGTCTCCGCCGGATTGAATGTTCATGACGCCCTGCACACTGCCTTTCTGCAGGGTGGTGTACAGCAGTTGATAAACGAGAATCTGCCCGTCCGGACCGACATGCGACGCCGTGGTGACGACTTCTCCATCGCTCATTTTTCCGGTGAGTGTGAGCTTGCCGTCGGCAGTGATGGTGAATGAACCATGGCAGGTGCCATGCGGTATCGCGGGATTCAGTTCATCCGCTCCCGTCAGGGCGAGCCCATAAGTGTAATAGCCTTCAAAGGGGTCGCCCGGCACGACGGCTAACCATTTGTTTCGCCATGCGGTGAAAGAAATGGCAGCGCCTTCCTTGCCGCCTTCGATGCTGGCCGTGGCCGGGTCGGCATCACCACCATCGTTCACTTGAAACAGCACCATGATGCCTGCCGGCGGTCCGGCTTTGGGCTTGATGAGAAAGCGGCCCGTCGCGCTGGTGGCCGATGTCGATGCCACGGTCAGGACACCATTTATCAAAAAGCTTTCAGCGCCCAGAGTCAGCTTGCCGCTGTAGGAGCCGGTGGCCAGAATGGCCAGATCAATCCGGCCGCCAAGCAAGCCGCCAAGCTCGCTGCCGCGCGGCACTGGACCGTTAAAGATGCCCTCAATTCCGGTCGGCAACGGCTTGATCCTGAGCCGCGGTTTCACCGGGCCGGATCCAAATTCATTGCCGATGACCAGGGTGATCTCATCACCATTGATTTGATCCTTGGATGCCTTGGTGGGAATGCCGGTGATGCGCCCCGTTTTTGCATCCATTTTCAATCCCGTCGGCAGAGCGCCGGTGAAGGAGTTTGGCGTTTGCAAAACCTCCGCCGGCACTGGGATCAGCGCGTCATAGCTCATGCCGATGATGCCTTCCGGCAATGTCAGTGACATGCCCGTGTAATCGGGCTTGGCATTGACCACGAGCAGGTTGATCGCCTGTGTTGTGGTGAAATCTCCCGCACTCCAGAAGTAGTCACCCGCGTCGGGCAGATCCACCATCTTCACCATCAGCGACTTCGTTGTGGCTCCTGCATAGTGAGTGCTGTTGGCGATCGTTACGCCATGAGTCCATGTCACCGGCGGCAGATTGGCCGAGGCAATGAAGCCCAGTGTTGCTGTTCTTCCCTTCCCCACCACCACGCGATTCACCGCGGGATTCACCACCGCGACCACGATGCTGTGATTGATGGAAGCTCCCGGATTGGTGATTTTCACCATGTAGGTGGCGGCATGGGTGAGTGTCACGGGCGGCAGGCTGAAGGTTGGCGTGATCACGTTGGGCACGAGAGGTTTGCCGTTCATCAGCCACTGGTAGGTGATCGTCCCCGGCCCGGTGGCGGTGGCATCGAGATCCAGTCTGTCGCCAAGCGCCAGCACGCGGCTGGTGGGCAGTGGCGTGGTGATAACTGGAGGGTCGATCTGATTGCTCAGTTTGAGCGTCCAGATCACTTCCTCATCCACGAGGTTCGTGGGATCACGCCGCACCCACTCCGTCGCGTCACGCACTACAGCCGTCACGGTATGCGTGCCATTGCCAATGTTCATGCTCGGGATGTTGAAAGCGGTGCCGGTTTCAGCAGGCTGGATCACGCCATCGATCTTCCACGTCACGGTGAGCGCCGGCCCCGTGGAGGGGATCTTTGGTGTGACGCCAAAGGCCAGCGGGACTTTGCTGGTGATGGTCTGTGTTTTGGAGAGCGGCGTGTAGGCATCGATCAAGCCCACGCGCCCATAATAGGATAGGACGAATGCCTCGCGGGTCACCGCGCCGGGCTTCTGGCCGAGATTGCGCATCAGGGCATTCTCGTGCGGTCGATACCAGCCGTGGATGTGGTAATTGGCTCCCTCAAAAAGACCCACGGCATCGAAATAGTCGTACGGATCGATGCCTTCGTATTCCGGAGTCGGTAGAGGCGTCGCGGCATCGATCCAGACATTCCAGCGGATGTCCGAGCGTTTGGTTTTCGCTGTGGCATTCGGAAACTCGATAGCGGGATAACCGGCGTATTCGAAGTCATACTCGTCCGCCAGTTTGGCGAGGGAATGCCCCAGCTCGTGCTCGAGGACTTGAGCGCTCAAGCTGTGCGTCGTCGCCACGGCCAGCGGGCCGCCGCTGCCACCGTACTTTGAATCATTGACGATGATGATGGGGACGTCGTATTCGGGCACATGCTTGTTCAACAGGCTGAAGGCACGCGAACTGCCAGTGCTGGTGACGGTGTTGAGCTGGATGATGCCGGGTGTATTGAAACCGGACTGGAAATAGGTGTCACGCAATCCTCCGTCAGAGCCATTGTCCGTGCCCGACTGGTTCGAGGCGATTTCGATGCGGTAGATGTTGCAGTAGGATCGGTAGCGGACCCAGGGCTCCTTGGTGAAGAGAAAGTCCACCGCGTTCTGCACATCTGAGGCAAAGGTGCCCATCTCGGTGCTGGTGTAGCCTTCCGAGATGAAGACGACATTGAGCCGCATGCTACGCGCTCCATTTTCCTCAATGGCAGCCAGCGTGGAAGTTTGGGCCTGCACCGCCTGACAGAGCCAGAGACTTAGCAGGCAGAAGAGGCGCTTGAAAAGATTCATGGCGGTGTGAGTGGAATGGAGCCGATCAATGGTTCTAACGCCGAGGAGCCTGGATTGACGATGCGAAAAATGTCCAACCGCGCGGCTTCCTTCATGCGCGGCATCCGCACCTGAAACACCACGGGACCTTCGGCAGTGTACTTCACAGGCTTGTCCGAGCCTGACCGGGCGTCGAGCACGGCGCAGACGTAGTCAGGCGCAGGCAGCAGTTCTTCAGCCAGCCGAACATTCTTTGCCGACATGAGCCGGCAGCGCAGCATGCCCGTCCAGGTCTCGGCGCGGCCACGGCGCGGTGCGAAATCGCCCTCGATATCCTGCGCCTCCAGCAGTGTCAGCGCGCCCTTTTCCAAACTCAGCATGTAAGCGCATCGGCGGTGATTGCCGGTCGGATCATCAGCGCCATCGGCCTCCTTATGAACGGTTTGCGCAGCTGCCGCCGGAATCGCAGGCTGCAAAGGACTAACCACCTTTGTGCTTTCGTTTGCCAAAGGTTTCGACTTCGATGGACCCGACACCGTTTCCAGTCTGTCCGGGGCACCGTGCAGAAGCCAATAGGCCATCAGTCCCAGCATCAGCAGGAGGATCAGGATACGAAGAGGTTTCTTCATGGGTCGCCGTGTTGAGCCATGCCATGCGGCACCGGCGTTTGCGAGCACAAAGAATTCCGGAGGCGGGAGCCTGCGCTCCTGTGCGGCGGGCGAGGAGTTTCTGAAATGATGCCTCCGCTGTCGCGTTAACGCTGGGCCATGCGCTCAGTACTTCTCATCACCCTTCTCACGGGCTCCATCGCCCATGCGGCCCTGGAATTGCCCGCCATCTTCTCCGATCATGCCGTGCTTCAGCGCGAGCAGGCTGTGCCCGTCTGGGGCTGGGCCGCGCCGGGTCAGGAGGTGACGGTGTCGATGTTTGGCGAGCCGGTCAAAGCCACCGCGGATGCCGCGGGCAAGTGGCGGGTGAATTTGAAACCCCACCCCTCCATCGCCAAACCGGCCACCCTCATCA
>CANJVS010000075.1 GCA_947477755.1 Verrucomicrobiaceae bacterium
AGAGAACTACTTCTGTCGCCTCAAACGCTGGGCATGTTCCAGCACGAGACGAGACAAACTCGCGCGGCACTTCCTCTCCATCATCGAGTTCGCTTCCGTTATCGACTGGCTCAGATATGGACTTTGAGGGTTTTCAAACACGGCCTAGCACCGTGTCTGGTGCGGAGGCGCAGTCTTCGGTTAGCGCTCACGATGCGCTGATGGCTCCTCGTTCATCACAGTCATTCCTTTCGCCTGCGGCGAGCGTGATCGCCAGTGACTGGGATTCAAGGCAGGAGCCGGAACTCGCTGCCTTTCATGTCTGGACGCTGGACTGGCAGCAGCGAGGGTCTTCGCCGCAGCGCTTGGCCGAGGGGGAGCGACTAGCCCGCCTGCGGATGGAATGCTTGCAAAGGATGGCGCGGGAGAGCCCGCTGAATGTCTTGCGCGCGACAGTGCCGTTCCGTGTGCGCTACCTGCTCCCAGCAGACGTGCTCGCTCTGTTGGAGGAGCGCATCGACGGCGTCGGTTCGCTATCCGTGACCGTGGCAAGACCGGCGCCGGGTGAAAAGCTTGAGAATCCGGGTCCATTCCATCGCGCGCGCTTTCAGGGGCGCAGTTTTGATCTTATCACCACGGGACCGTTGCGCATGGGTACGCAGCCCAGGGCAGCACTTCACGGAGTTGCGCTGGGCAAGATGCTTGTGCTCGCCGATTCTCCGGTGCGCATGATCGAAGCCGGTGAGCGAATCACCAAGCCGGTGGAGGAAGTTTGCCCCGTGTCCGGCGAGACCACGCGCATCGACTTCGCCGCGCTGCAGGAGCAAGCCCCCGCTGATCTCATCGACGTCGGGGACAAGATCATCAAAGTCTGTGAGCCTGAGCACGTCACGGTTGTCGCTGCCAAAACACTGGCGGAGGAACGTGCATCCCAGCCCTGGGTGATGGGCAAAGGACAGGAAGGCAGTCCGGAATTTCTTGGTACCCAGCAGCCTGACTCTTCCTGGACGCTTGGCACAAAGAAGCTGCTCATTATCCGCGTGGACTTCAGTGACAAACCCGGCGCATCCATCAGTGAAGCGACGGCGGTGAGTCTCATCAATGGAGCAGGGGGAGTGAATGAGTTCTTCCAAACCAATTCCTTCGGCAAGACCTCCATCCCGCTCGCGCCGCTCGTGGCCAACGACTCGGCCGATGTCACCAACGTGTTCCGCATGCCCCGCACCGCTAGCAGCTACGCCACCAGCGGCGACCACAACGGCCTGCATTACAATGCCCAGACTGCTGCCACTGCGGCTGGATTCAATTTGGATGCGTATGACCGCATCGGCGTGTTCTTCACGAACCTGCGCAGCATCCCCGGCAGCCAGATGACCTATGGCGGCCTCGGCCAACAGCCTGGCAAGGACTTCTGGATCAATGGCGCTAATTACGCCTACCTGATCTCCCACGAGCTGGGGCACACTTGCGGTCTGCCGCACGCCAGTCGCGAGCGCAGCAGCACCACGGACCCGACGGGCACCGGCACCTGGGAGGAATATGGGGATGTGCTCGATCTCATGGGAGATGGCACCACCAACGCGGCCCACTTCAACATGTGGAGCAAGGCGTTTCTGCACTGGATCGAGCCCCAGGCCGCACTGCTCGTCACCGCGCCTGGCACCTATCGTGTGTATCGCTTTGATCACAAGGATGCGGTCACCAACGACGCTGCGCATCCGCTGGCGCTGCGGTTGCCTCGTCACTCCGGTCACGAGTGGTGGATCGGCCACCGCCGGGCGCTGACCAGCAACTCCTCCGCGATGAATGGCATGTATGCTCTCTGGGCGAATTCTGATGGCGACAACACCCAACTCATCGATTTCAACGGACCCAACGACACCAACGCTGCCAATGCGCCACTTCAGATCAACGCCACGTTCAATGACCTTGAGACAGGTCACAGTTTCAAGCCCGTCGCACGCGGAGGAACCGGCTCGAACGAATACCTTGATGTGCAGGTAACTTTCAATCCGCGGCTGTATGTGAGTGACATGGTGAGGTATGCGGATGAATCCGCCGGAGGTCATCGAGTCATCGTCCAGCGCCTGCAATCGGGCACCGGTGCTTCGACGGTCAATTACACCACTGTGGCTGACACCGCTGTAGCAGGCACGGATTTCACGACAGTGTCAGGCTCCCTGAACTGGGCCGACGGTGAGATGGGTCCGAAATCGTTTTTGATTCCAATCATCGCTGACTCGCTACCGGACTCTTACGAGTCCTTTTCTATCAATTTCACCGGACTCACCGGGTCTGCCATGATGAACATGGATCGTTCGATCGAGATGCGCATTATGGATCCGGGTTCGGAAGACTCTTCTATGTCGGTAACCAGGTTTCCCGTCGTCTCCGCCATATCTACCCCGTTTCAGAGTTTGCAGTCCAATCGGATGGCAAGCTGGTGGTCAGCAGTTTCAATGGTGCTCTCTGGCGCTTCCTTACCACCGGCAGTCGCGATACCATTTTTGGTCAGAGCGGCCATCCTCGCATCAGTGGCATCAATGCCATGACGATCGGGCCTGACAATCAACGCATTTACGTTGCTGGTCAGTGTTTTGCGGACCTCTATCGCACGCCTTACTCATCAGTGATCCCGGCCTTCAGTGGCCTGCCGCCTCTGGCACCCACCATCGTCGAACAGCCCGCAGGCGCGACGGCGACGGAGGGCCAAAGTCACACCCTGCGGGTGCGCATCACCGGCGGACATCCTTTTGTGCAATGGTATCGTGATGGTGCCGCTTTACTGAATGCCAACAGTCTCACTCTCACCCTGAATCCTCTCTCACTCGCCGACTCGGGTGATTACCATGTTCGTGTCATGACCGCTGGTGGGGAGGTGACCAGCGCCAGCGTGCGGCTTGATGTGGCTGTGCTGCCTACGATCAATGCACAACCGCTGCCCAAGACTGTGGCGGCAGGTGCGAACGTGAGCTTCCAGGTCAGCGCCACTGGTGGAGCTCTCTTGTATCAGTGGCAGAAGAATGGAAGCAACCTCGACGGTGAAAACTCGCCTACGCTAAATCTCAGCGGAGTCACCCCAGTCCACGCTGGCACCTACCGCTGTCAGATCACCAACATCGCAGGTAAACGCACGAGCGATGAAGTAGCTCTCGTCGTCATTATTCCTCCCGCATTCACAAAGCAGCCGAGCGCGCAGAGCATCGTGCTTGGAGCCTCTGCCAGCTTCAGTATCACAGCCACGGGCGGCGGACTCAGTTACCAATGGTTTAAAGAAAATGTACCCATCGCTGGAGCTACCTCCGCAAGTTTCAACATGCCTGCTGTGACCACTTCTGATGCCGCCGCTTACCGCTGCGTGGTGACAAACATTGCCGGCAGCTTCAGCAGCAACAACGCGCTGCTCACCCTCATCAGTCCGCCTGTCATCGTGCAACAGCCGCAACCTTTGTTCAGTGGTGTTGGGCAAAATGGTAGTTTCACAGTCATCGCTGCTGGTGGAGGACTGAGTTATCAATGGCAGAAGGACAACGTGGATATCTCTGGCCAGACTGCTGCTGCTTTGAATATCGCTGGCATTTTGTCTGGCAGTGCTGGCAACTATCGCTGCATCGTCACCAATGCCGCAGGCAGCATCACTAGCGTGAACGCGCCCCTTATCCTGCTCACAGCACCGATGATTATACAGCCGCCTGCCGACTTGAGCCTTGCTGCTGGTCAATCCGCGCAGTTCAGCGTCGCCGCCTCCGGTCCTGCCTTGAGCTATCAGTGGCGGTTTAATGGCAGCGACATCAACGGAGCCACTGCCCCGATCTATTTTATCGCCTCCATCAGCGAGAGCGATGCTGGCAGCTACTCCTGCCGGGTATCCAACGGTGCTGGCAGTATCACCAGCGCCGCAGCCACGCTTGGTGTCGGCACTGCCCCGACCATTACCGCTCAGCCCGCGAGTCAATCCACCAATGTGGGAACCAGCGTCAGCTTTGGCACCATCGACAGCGTGCCTGCCTCCAAACTGATGCGCGCAGGTGATCACGCCATCTTCAAAGTTGCCACCAGCGGACTGCCCACTTCTTACCAATGGAAACGCAACGGGACGAACCTGACCGGCAAGACCCAGCCGCTGTTCTCACTGCCCAATCTCACCACAGCGGACGCGGGCGACTACACCTGCCTCATTGGCGGCACCATCACGACGCCGGCCGCGAAGCTTATCGTCGTCACATCGGGTTCCGCGCAACGTGTGAAGGACAACGGCACTGCCGTGCTGAAAGTAACTCCAAGCCACACTACGGGGCTCACTTACATTTGGAAGATGCCCAATGGCGCGCCTATCACCGATAGCCGTTTTGCGGGTGTGACGACGGCCGCGCTCACCGTAAAGAATGCATCCTTCGCTGATGAAGGTCTCTACACCTGCCACATCACCGCTTTCGGCGACACGCTGGTGCTCGATACCGCTCCCGTGGAACTCGATATCGTCACCACGCCCGTCTTCGACACGTCCGCTCCGCTGGCACCTGCAATCGGCTTGGTCAGTCGGCCGTACGCCTGGCAGCCCAGCGTCACGCAGTTCCCCAGTGTGTGGTCCATCAGTAACCTGCCGTCCGGTCTCAGCTACAGCGCAACGACGGGCCTCATCAGCGGCACGCCGAATGTATCGGCGGACATCACCCTCACGGTGCGTGCGACCAATGCAGCTGGCACCGCCTCTGCGACCTTTCCGCTCACCATCCTCGCCTTGCCGATGGCAGCAAAGGCAGCTTCAGCGGGCTGATAGGGCGTCATGCCTCGCTCGGTGAGGGGCTCGGTGGCAGTCTCAATTTCAGCGTTGCGGTCACTGGTAGCTTCACTGGCAGCTTGAAGCTCGGCAAAGCCACGCACCCGCTTACGGGACGACTGCTAGGACAGTTCGGATCCGATCCAGTGGTCACCATCCCTGTGCCACGCACCACAGGTGGTTCGCTCACTCTCAGCCTCACCTTCCGTGCCGCGCTCGACAGCTTTACCGGCACACTGTCGGATGAATCGAACCACAGCATTTCCGTTCAAGGCGCGCGTCACGTATGGACCACAGTGCGCACTTCCGCGCACTTCGCAGCGCTCTACAATGCCACGCATGAACTGCCAGCCCCTCAGTTCAACGTCAGCACCGTGCCGCAAGGCATCGGCTACACGCAGATCAACGTCGGCAACGTCGGCAACACCATTTGGACCGGTAAGCTCGGTGACGGTACGGTGATCACCGGCAGCGGCACGTTATGGCCAGATGGCCGACTGCCAGTTCATTTGTTGCTCTATGCGGACAAAGGATCGTTCACTGGCGTGCATCAAATCGCCCTGGACGAAAGTGTCACTGGCAGTCTCTCCTGGAGTAAGTCCGGCCCCAGCAGCGCGGCTGATCGCATCTACGTCACAGGTTTCCCTGAGATCACGCTGGTCACCACCGGCCATAAGTGGATCACTGCCGCGCCAGTGTTTGGAGCCACCACGCTAAGCACTAGCTTTGAGTCCGGTGGCATTGAGGTCGTGGCGCAATACAGTTTGCTGGATCAAACTGGAGCGTTGAGCACGAAGAACGTGCTCAGCTTTCCTGGCGTGAGCACGAACCCCACCCGCATCACCATCACGCTCACGCCGTTGAGTGGGCTCTTCGTTGGAAGCGCCACACTCACCGATCCGCACCCTGTGACCAATTTGCCGACAGCACGAGTACTCGGTTTCAGCGGAGTACTCGACAGCACCGCCCGCACAGGCTGGGGCGTATTCACTCTCCCAAGTCGACCGATTCTGCCGGTGGAAACCATGACGGGCCGCGTGCGCTTGAATGCACCGTGAGTTGTTATTACGACTCGCAAAACTCATTGCCGTAATGAGCAGATGGAGGGGAAAGATGCCTGGAGGGGAAAGATGCCAGGCATGAATGGCACTCACTTGTAATCCAACTTTTGCACAACTCCACGCCGGGCGCCGGGCTGATCGGTGACAACATTGACTAACATCCAGTTACGCATCCGGGGGTGGCAGCCGAGCGCTTCGATGGCGGTGATCTTCTGGGTTGTAGCATAGCCTTTTCAGGCTGTGATGTTTGGAAATGGGTTGGTGTCTTGATTTGAAGAAACACAGGCTGGAAAGCCTAGGCTACCCTGGCTGCGATGGATTCGATGAGTTGTTCGAGACTCCCCGCAGCGACGACGGCGATGGTCTCTTGGTAGATGCCGGTTTCGTAAAGCTCACAAGGCGGCAGATACGACGCGCCCCAGTCGGCGGCGATGGTGGCGACGATGATGATCTTGTCGGGGAAGCGGCGACGGAGTTCGGTTTGGAGAACGGAGTAGCTTTCGCCTTGGACGCCGAGCCAGAGGGCATCGCCGATGTGCCAGAGCACGATTTTAAGCGGGAAGGTATCGCCGTGTGGGAGTTGATGGAGGCGATGGAGCAGGCGGGTTTTACGTTCGGCCATCGCGCGGCAGTCGGCGGCACGGGTTTCATCGCCAGCGGCACGGGCGGCGGCTTCGTCGGCTTGGAATTGATCGAGTTCGGCCTGGGTTTGCTCAATGGTCGGCTGGCCGGGACGATAGCTCATCGGCTCATGCCAGCGCTGGAGTTTCCACGCGGCTTTTTGGGTCAGGTCGATGCTTTCATGTTTCCACGAGCCCAGCGTGGCACCGGAGACAACGGGGCCGGCATACACAAAGGTCGTCCCGGCGGCGGGAAGAGCCGTGAGTGCTGAAAGCGCGGCGTAACCCAGCTCGCGACCGTTTCGATCCGCCACGGCGGTGTCACCGACGAAGCCTTCACGCGGACCGAGTTCGCCGCTGGCACCTTGCAGAAACACGGACGGAGCACCGGTGTCGCGCTCGATGATCTCGCGCATCGCGCCGATGTAATCGGGACTGATGAGTGTGTTTTCCCAAGCGAGTGTGGTGGGATGGCATGCATAGTTCACGATGCTGCCGAGCACTTGACCGTCATCGCCGGTCACGCGGGCGACGATCACCGTGTCATCCGCTGGAACGCCTGGATTGTGACCACAGATGAATTGATGCCCGTCCCAGAAATCGCGATGCGTGGCGAGGCTGCACCGGCCACGGCCATAGACGATGCATGCGGGCTTCAGTGATGAGAGGCACTGCCGCACAAGCCCGCCCGCTTTTTCGCCGAGTGATTTCAAATAGGGAGGAATCAAATCGCCACCCGGCAGAGTTGCACGATCCAGCCCCATCAAGCCTGCGCCATGGGTGTGCGAGAAGACGACGAGGACTTCATCCTTCGTCACACCGCCGGTCTGCGCCGCTTGAGCGACGAGGTTGGCGTGCTCGGTGGCTCCCATCACGCAATGATCGAGTGCGATCATGATTTGCCGCTCGCCGCCATGCAGCGGCTCAAACACCATCACAGTCGCTCGCAACGGACGATGCACGCCCGTGGCCCGCTCATGCTTCGCCGCTCCCCACATGCGATGGTAGATGTTCGCAGGTGGTGTGATGTCGCACCAGGCCAGCGCAAAACGGCAGCGGCTTTGTGGCGTGGGGTCGATGGTGCGTGAAATTGGCGGCATGGGAGATCAAAGGCGTTTTCCAGCTTCAACTTTCACGCTGCGGGAAATTCCCTCCCTGCTGCAATTATCCATGTCGAGTTTTTCTCAGGCAAACCGTAGTTCAGATGCATTCCCATGTTTCACGCCGAAAAAGTTGCCGCCATCCTGCTCGCTGAACGACTGCCGCTCACGGCATTCATTGCGAGTGTGACGCGGGATTTTCATTTGGCGGAGGATGTGTTCCAGGAGGTGTGTGTGAAGGCGGTGAGCAGGGCGGGGGAGTTTCAGACGGCTGCGCATGTCATGAACTGGGCGCGGCTCAGCGGTAAAAACAGGGCCATCGACATTCTGCGTGCCAGGGATGGCCGTTACGTTGGCCTGAGTGATGAACTGCTCGCGATGCTTGCCGCCGAGTGGCCGGAGCAGGACCGGGCAGATGCCATGCAGGACGCGCTGGGCCATTGCATCGAGCAAATCACGCCGAACAATCGTGAGATGCTGCGGCTGCGTTATTTTGAGCGGCGAAACTGCTCCGATGTGGCCGCGATCATGGGTCGCAAGATCGAAACGGTTTATCAAGCTCTCGCCCGTCTTCACAAAACGCTGGGTGACTGCATGCGCCTTCAAATTCAAAGCGAGACATCCTCATGAACGACATCGAATTCACTGAAAAACTCATGCGATATCAGGACGGTGCGCTCTCATCCGATGAGACCACGGCGATGGAGCAGGCAATGCTCGATGATCCCTCGAAACGTCAACTCTTCGCCGAAGCACAGGTGCGCTCCATGGCCCTGCATGATCGTTTTCGTCAGCAGGCTTTTCAAAGTGGCTGCGGCTTCAGCCGCAATTCAGAAAAGGCGCGCCGCATCTGGATCACCCGCCCGATTGCGGCGATGGCTGCCGGACTCGTGATCGGCCTCTTCAGCGCCTCGATTGTGTGGGCCATCTCATCACCAAAGGCCACCACGGAGCGATTGTTCTCTCTTCTCAATGGCAGCTTTGATGAAAACCGCGTCGAGGCCGGCTTCCCTCGGCAAACCGGCCTCTGGGGCGGCGATGAAGCCGCCATCATCCATGGCAAGCTCCGCTTCATTGCACCCGGCAGCGACTCGAACAACCCAGGTGCCCAGGCCATGTCCTGCGATGTTTTCCAACTGGTCGATCTCCGTCCCCTGCGCCACACACTGAGCCGGGAAGGCGACTCCGTGCTCGAACTCAGCGCCAGCTTCCTCGACGCACGCCCTTACAACACGAAGCCTTCAGTCACCTTCTTTTGCCAGCTCTACCTCTTCCAAGGCGATCCAACTGCCCTGCACGATTCCTGGCCGCAGAGCATCACGGAAACTCTAGGCAGCGGCAGTGCTCAAGTCACGACGCTTGGCAGGGACACCAAAGGAGCGCGCACCCTCACCGCCAAATGCCTCGTCCCCGCCGAGGCTGATTTCGCCGTCATCCAAATCGCCGCCCGTCCCAACATCCGGCCGGCGAAACTCGACTCACTCTTTGCCGATGACGTGAAGCTCGCGCTCAAAACACAGCCAACCCTGCCGGTGCGCATCGTCCAACGCTGATCATTTGGTTATGCTCCACCGCCTTCTGATCTCTGCGTTTGTCTTATCTCTGCGGTGCTTCGTTTCAGCTGCTGAGCCTGCGAAGTTTTTCGAGCAGCACTGCTACGACTGCCATGATCGTGAGACCAGGAAAGGCGGTCTCGATCTGTCGGGCGAGCTGTCCTTTGATCTCTGGATCAAAGTTCACGATGCGGTCGAGCGCGGCGAGATGC
>CANJVS010000076.1 GCA_947477755.1 Verrucomicrobiaceae bacterium
CGGGCCAGCGTTTGCTCGACAATCTTGATCGTCTCCTCATCCGTGACCCTCATGCCATTGACAAATCTGGCCTCAAGTCCGCTATCCAGCATGGCCTTTGAGATTGCCTTGCCTCCGCCATGCACGATGACCGGATTGATGCCCACGGCTTCGAGAAACACGACGTCCTTTAAAAAGGTGTTCACCACAGCCGGGTCTTCCATGGCGCTGCCGCCGACTTTGATCAGGAAGGTACAGCCACGGAAACCCTGCATGTAAGGCAGGGCTTCAAGCAGCACATCGGCTTTGCGGGTCTGAGAATCCAGGTCGGTCATCGGCAGGAGGGGAAAGGTGGGAAGGATAAGCATCCCCACGCATCGTCAAGCCCTGTGACGTAAATTTGCTGTCGCACGGTGAACGGGCAAGTTTGCCTGAATGCGCCCAATCCAGCACCGAAACGCTGCCATCGAGGAAGGCAATCTAACAATCCGATCAAGCATAAAGTAAAATCAAGGTGGGTGAGACCGTTCATGGCAGGATGTTTTCCTCTCGACGCACTTTTCTCCAAACGACGGGTTGTGGCTTTGGCTGGCTGGCAGCCTCCGCTTTGGCTCAGCGGCAGGCCTTTGCGGCTGGCAGTCCGTTCAGCGCGAAACTACCCCACCATGCGCCGAAAGCTAAGAGGGTTATCTTTCTCTTTATGCAAGGCGGGGTCAGTCAAGTGGACTCCTACGACTACAAGCCGCTCCTCATTAAAGATGATCAAAAAATCATCGACATCGCGGACGCGCGATCCATCGCAAAGACCGGCAAGGGCGCGCCACAGCGACTCATGAAACCGCTGTGGCAGTTTGCCCAGCATGGAGAGACCGGACGCTGGGCATCAAACTTGTTTCCAAACATCAATCAGCATGTGGATGACCTGTGCTTTCTGCACGGAATGCATACCGAGGGCGTGGCTCATGGCCCGGCGACGCTGTTCATGCACACCGGAACCACCAACGCGGTGCGTCCCAGCATGGGATCATGGGTGATGTATGGCTTAGGTTCGGAAAACATGAACCTTCCGGGATTTGTGACGATCAGTCCGAGCCTCGGCAACGGCGGTCCGCGCAATTACGGCAATGCCTTCCTGCCTGCTGTTCATCAAGGCACGCCCTTAGGGCGCAGTGGCCTGCCAGCGAAAGAGTCGAGCATCAAGAATCTCGTCAACACGCTGTGGACGCCGGAACAGAAACGCCGCCAGCACGAACTTCTGGGCGCGCTGAATGCAGGACAGGCAAAGCCCGGGGATACAGAGATCGAAGCCGTTTTGGAAAGCTATGAACTGGCATGGCGAATGCAGAACAAGGCCCCTGATGCGCTGGATCTGGCACAGGAATCCGAGGCAACACTGAAACTCTATGGCATCGGCGAAAAGGTGACGGACAATTTTGGCCGGCAATGCCTGATGGCCCGGCGGATGGCCGAACAGGGTGTGCGCTACATTCAGGTCAACTACGGAGACAACTCAAATAACCCGGCGTGGGATCAGCATAGCAATCTGCCCAAGCATGGCGATCACGCGGCAGCTGTGGACCGTCCCATCGCAGGACTTTTGAGCGATCTCAAACAACGAGGACTCCTCGAAGACACCATTGTCTGGTGGGGCGGTGAATTTGGTCGTACGCCCTATGCGGAAAAAAACGGCACCGGCCGAGATCACAATCCAGGCGGCTTCACCGTCTGGCTGGCTGGTGGCGGTGTGAAAGCTGGTTTTGCGCATGGTGCCACGGATGAACTGGGGCACATGGCCGTGGACGGGAAAGTCCACATGCATGATCTGCACGCAACGGTGCTGCACCTGCTGGGACTGGATCATGAAAAGCTCACTTTCCGCCATGCCGGCCGTGATTTCCGGCTGACCGATGTTCATGGAAACGTGGTTCGTGACATTCTGGCGTGATGCAGTCCATATCCTGCGACATTTTTTCCTCTGCTCAGGTACTTGTCCTTGAGCGTTTACGCGCTAACGGCTAAGTCATCAGGTTTCGGCACGCATCTAGCGTGCATTTCCGTTTCTCCACCCCCCAACTCACCCGAATATCATGGCAGTCGTATCCAAAGGTCTCGAAGGTATCGTCGCAGCAGAAACCCGCCTCGGAGAGGTGAAAGGAGCCGAAGGCGTCCTCTTCTACTGCGGCTATGACATCAACGAACTGGCTGGCAAGGTAAGCTATGAGGAGGTGGTCCATCTGCTTTTCTACAACAAGCTGCCCAACCGCGTGGAACTGGACAAACTGACCACGGCACTTCGCGCTGAACGCGAACTTCCCCAGGGTGTGGTCGACTTCCTGAAACTGGCTCCCAAAAACGCGCGACCCATTGATGTGATGCGCACCGCCGTCTCCATGCTCGGCTGCTATGACATGAGTCGTCATGATGTGGAAGTTAGTGAAAATTTGGCCACCGCCATCCGTCTGGTCTCTCAAATCGGTGTCGTGGCAGCTTACTTCCACCGTGCCCGTCAGGGGCTGGAACTGCCCCCTGTCCGCAAGGATCTCAGCGAAGCAGCACATTTTCTTTATCTGATGTCCGGCGAGGTGCCTTCCAAAGAGGCCGAACAGACTCTGGATGTTGCCTACGTGCTCCACGCTGAACACGGCTTCAACGCGTCTACCTTCACGGCCCGCGTCGTCGCATCCACTCTGAGCGATATGTATTCCGCGATCAGTGCCGCCATCGGCGCACTGAAAGGCCCACTGCACGGCGGAGCCAACGAAGGCGTTATCCATATGCTCCAGGAAATCGGTTCGCTCGAAAACGTCGATGCCTGGGTGGAAGACGCCCTTGCCCAGAAGAAAAAGATCATGGGAATCGGCCATCGTGTTTACAAAGTGCTCGATCCGCGTGCGCCCCACCTGCGCGAAATGGCCATCAAACTCACTTCCCAACTCGGCGAAGCCAAGTGGATTCAAATGTCTGAACGCATCGCCGAAATCATGCGTGAGAGGAAAGGTCTAAACGCCAACGTCGATTTTTACAGTGCCACCGTTTATTACAGTCTGGACATCCCAACTGACCTGTTTACCCCCATCTTTGCCATTGCCCGCATGAGCGGTTGGACCGCCCATGTGTTGGAACAGTGGAGCGAAAACCGCCTCTTCCGACCGCTCAGCGAGTACGTTGGACGTCCCTATGGTCAAAAAGTACAACCCATTGACGAACGCTGAACAACTTAGCGACTGGTTAGGATGAGAACTTTTGGTGGCTGAAGTTGATGATTTATTTTGACTTGTGGTGTTCTTTTGAACACATTCAAGTCTCATGAATGTCCGCACAACACCACTTTCAAATTTGCTGTCCCGGCTAAGGGGACTCGTCAACGTCACAGAAACTGAAGTGAATCGACGGGACCTGAACTGCGCCAGCCAAAGCGAAATTCAATTGGAACTCGACCTCACATCCCCGAGTCAGTCGCACCGCTGGGTCCGCTCAATCCGGAACACCTCGAACACCAGATTTCTATAAGACGGGCACCATTCCTGTTGATCTTGGGAACACCCTGTGAATCAGGAGCGCAATCAAGCAATTCAGGAACCTCAACAAAAGAGAAGATTTATTGCACTTTGAAGCTGGAGAGAAGGGTGGAGAACATGTGAGAGTTTATCAAAGTAGTTAGGATAGATTAAAATTCACAGGAGGCGGATTTGGGGTAGACAAGCCGTGCTAAAATTGCTTTCATTGAGGTTTAATCTCCCGGCCTCACAAATTTCCATCTTTTGATTATGCGCCTCACCAAGGTCCTGCACACCTCTCTGCTGCCCCTTTTCCTTTTCGCAATGATTCAAAGTGTAATGATCACTGCGAGTTACGGTCAGTTCGGCGCATCCCCTTCCCAGACTGGATTGTTTTTTGACGATCTCCGTCTGCGTCAAATCAATGAGAAAGCAGCGACAGCAGGCACACGTGCTGGCGACGTGAGCTACGACTACAACAGTGGTGTCTATCGTGCTGGTGAAAATGCCCCCATGGGCCAGCGCAGCTTTGATTATGAAGCCGCTCGTGAGATCGGTAGACCAACTGTTCGCAGTGGCAGCACTGCTTTCGCTGCGCGTAGCGTCGGTGATTACACCAACTATTCCGGCCAATATACGAGTCCGACAGGATTCTTTGCCCCAACCTACACATCCGACCCATTTCTGAGCGGTCGTCGCAACTTGAAGTTAGGCCCGCTCAATGTCGGTTTCGGAATCATGCAGGGAGTGGAGTTTAATGACAATATTAACAGGTCTGGCAATGGAGGGGCAACCAAGCCGATCGGTGATGAAATCAGCACGACCATGTTGAGCATCGACGCCAACTACCAGATCACTCAAAACAACCGGCTATCCATGAGCACGGCCATTGGATTTGACCGCTATCTCGAGCACCCGGAACTGGCTCCCTATGGGAACGGTGGATTCGTTCTCAACATTCTACCCGGTAGCACCATTGCTTTTGATATCAAAGCTGGCCCGGTCTTCTTCACGATTTACAACCGCTTCTCCGTCCGCCCCGCCGCCCGTAATAACTTCGCCCTATCTCAGAATCAGATGTTTGGCGTCTTCCAGAACGATTCAGGTATCGCGGCCAACTGGCAGATCAATTCCGATTGGACTCTGGCCATGAACTACATGCATTCCTACACCAATGCCCTATCAAAGGCCAACTCAGCACCAAACGGAAATTACAATGCCTTCAATCGCGTCACAGACTCGCTTCACGGCTCACTCAGCTACAGCCCAAATGGAACATGGTCTGCTGGCATTGAAGGCGGAACATCCATAACCAATTACGAAAATGAATTTAACGCTGACGGCACCCTGAATAATCTTGGGGCTTTTGTGGTCTTGCCTATCGGCGACAAGACCTACATTCGAGCCTCGGGAGGCATGCAGCTATTCGAGTTCGATACATTGTCGAAACCGATTCCTTTCGGTGCTCCTCCGGTCAACGCGACACCAACTCAGCAGAGCACGACCTCAGGTGACCAAAGCGACCTCAGCGACTTCTATTACAGCCTCACGCTCAGCAACCGTCTTAATTCGCGTATTAGCCAGTCGCTCACCCTGGGTCACGAGTCCGCACTGAATCTGACTTCAAACTTTATCACGGCAGACTTTGCCAACTACGGCACAACGCTCGTCGCCTGGAAAGGCAGCCGCATTACTTTCAGCGGATACGTGGAAAACGCCAGTGCCTCAGGCGGCTTGTTTGCTCAGGACTACTTTCAATATGGCGGTGATTTCTACATCGCTCATCGCCTGACTTCCCACCTGCAACTAGGAGCCGGCTACCACTACGGCTTCAGCGATCCCCAAGCGCAAGCGCAGGCAACCTTTGGCACCTCCGACAACTTTATCCAACAGGCATACAACGTGGATCTGACTTATATTATCTCTCGTAAATCAACACTCAATCTAGGCTACCGCTACTACACCACGAAAGTGGAAAACAAACCAACCCAAGACTTCAATCAGAATCGAGTCGTTATGGGTTTCAATTATAACTTCTGATCTGAAGTTCCTGATCACGTTTGAGTCATCGTAGACTAGATCAGGGTAAGCTACACCTACCCGCAAAGAGCCATGTGCCCATCAAGACTAGCCTTTATTCTCCTCCTCAGCAGCCTTCCCTGCGCAAATCTATCAGCTCAGGACCCAGGAGTGAGAGAATACGAAACACGGCGGGAATCGAGCGGTGGCATTTCCTCATCTGCTGACACAGTCGCCAAATCGGCAGCTGTCATTAATTCCATGGATGTCCTTGATGACACTCAACCGATCGAATCAGGAGATGTCATCAGTATGCGAATCGTCGAAGATCGGCGTGAACCCCTCCAACTACGCGTCGGTGCCACAGGTGAGGTCAATGCGCCTCACATCGGCCTCGTCAAAGCTTCAGGGAGAACGTGCAAACAACTTGCTCACGAAATGAAGCGACGCCTGGAGCTCAACTATTACAACACTGCAACCGTCGTTGTTGCCATTGACCTCAAGCGACAGGATGACCCAAACGCGCGCATTCGCACCAGCGGCTATGACATCGACTTCTTTACAGTTTATGGTCAGGTCCTCCGCCAAGGTAAATATGAACTCCCGGCGGACGAAGACATCACAATCAGTCAAGCCATCCTTCGCGCCGGAGGCTTCGCCCAGTTCGCCGCACCACAAAAGGTGAAACTTGTTCGAAAAACTCCAAAGGGAAACAAGACCATTGTGATCGATTTGGACCAAATCATGCGCCACGGAAACCTCGAATACGATGTCTACATCCGGAATAACGACGTGATCATTGTTGATGAAAAGAAGGTGAATTTCTAATGCTGCAACGATGTTGTATCGCGTCTGGCAGCTCTGAATGCAGCGCACACACACTTAAGTTTTCAATAGAGTCGCACCACGAAAAAGGCATAATGAACTTCAAAGGTTCCCTTCATTGGTGAACCATCGCCTCTGCCCGTCACCCCAAAATTACTTTCCATGGAAAACACCCTGCTCCTTCCGCCTCAAACGCCCGGGCAGTCATCTACCCTGAGCCGCATCCACGAGACGTCGGCCAAGTTTCAGCGCTACAAGATTCTGTTGCGCCGCCGCTGGTGGTTTCTATTACTGACCGCGAGCATTGGCGTTTGTGTTCAAGCCTTGCGCATCACAGGCAGACCGGACACGCACCAGAGCCTAGCCAAGCTTGTAGCCGGCGGACGTATCGTTGCCAATGAAGGCAATGTTGGCTGGCAGGAACAGCTCACTGACTTTTACGGAACCATCATCGAAACCCTGGAAAGCGCCGAAATGAAAAAACGTGCCTTGGCACGCATCCATGCCCTTCATCCTGACCTCAAAGATACCAACGTGGACATCCGCGTCGCTCAGACCAAGGGATCAGCTATTTTCAATGTCTTTGCCATCGGCTCAGAACCTAAATTCACCAAAATATTCCTGGATGCCATGCTCGACGAGTTTGTTGCCTTCAGGCAGCAGATCCGCGAACAAGGCTTGGAACGTGCCCTGAACACCTTCACGGAGACGGTCGTCAAGAAGAGCAAGGAACTCCAGGAACGCACTGAAAAGCTGGAAGCTTTTCGCAAAGCCAATGACGTCGTCGTGCTGACTGACGGCCGCAATGAAGCCGCAGCTTTCCTTCTCAACCTGAAAGCCAAGCGCGAAAACATCCTCACTGAGTCCAAAGATATTGAAACTGCCCTGCAGGATGTCGATGCCGCCATGGTTGATCGCGAGCGCAGCTTGGCAGCAGCCAAAAGCCTCGGATCTCCGGCAGTGCAAAACCAAGCCAAACCCACCGAAAATCAGCAAAGTCTGCCTCAGGCAACGATGGGAGGCACCTCATCCTCCAGCATGGGTATGACTTCTGCCGAAAGAGATTACCTCGAAACAAAAAAAGGGATCATGCAGTTTCAAAATGAGCGGACAAAACTCCTCAAAGCCTTCAAACCAGGGCATCCGGATGTCGTGATGCTGGAGGAGAAGATCGAATCAGAAAAACTATTGCTGGCGAATTTCAGCGATGAAATTCTCAAGGAGATGCGCAGCCGTGCAACCACTCTGCAGCGCCAGTTGCGCGGTCTCGACGAGCAGATCGCCGTAAAACAAAAAGAGGCACTGGAACTCGGCGGCAAACTCGCCGAGCACGAGCGCCTGGAGGAAGAGTTCAAAGCCACCAAACTCGCCCATGACCAGATGTTTGAGCGTGTGCAGAAATTCCAAGATTTCCAGAACGTGCAGACCGACTATGTCGCCATTCAGGAACACGCCTCAAACGCTTACAAGGATGTTCAGGATTGGATCAAACCTCTCATTGGAGGCCTCGCCGGCGGCATGTTCTTTGGCATGGTCATTTTGGTGCTATTTGACCGCCTTGATGACCGCATGAATTCCTTTAGCGAATTCCAAGGCCTCTTCCCAACCGAGGCTGTCCTGGGTCAGATTCCTGAACAGCGCCAGCGCGGCGATGTCGCGCTGCTACGCCCCAACGATGACCGTCATCTCTACGCCGAAGCTTTCCGCAATGTCAGATCTTCGGTTCTTTTCAAAAACTGGCATGGTAAGATGCCCAAGACCATCCTGGTCACCAGCGCTGTGCCAAATGAGGGTAAGACCACGGTCACCTCGAACCTTGCCGTCACCATGGCAACATCAGGTGCCCGTGTCCTTCTGGCTGACTGTGATTTGCGTCGTGGCGGCGTGAGTGAACTCTTTAAATTACCCGGTAGTCCCGGTTTGAGTGAGGTGCTTCGAGGCAAGCTTCATTGGCGTGATGCAGTGCAGGAAACCGGCATTCGCGGCCTCGATTTGTTGGCACGTGGTGAAGTCTGTGACCAGACCTCCGAAATGCTGCTTTCCAAAACGGCCGATGAAATGCTCCGCGAAATGGGTGACGAATACGACTATGTCATCTTCGACAGCGCGCCCGTGCTGGTGGCGGACGATACCGCCAGTTTCGCACCCAAACTCGACACAGTTCTGTTTGTCGTGCGACTCTCTTCCACCATGGCCCGCCTCAGTGGCAAAGCATTGGATCTCCTGTATGACCGCCAGGTCAACGTAGGAGGTGTCATCTTGAACCGTTCAACCACCAATCTCAAAGAGTACACCTACTACAACTACGCCAGCTACTACTACGCCCCGGCCAAAAAGCCCACCGAGATCAAGGCTTGATCACATAGTATCTGCTTCTCGACGGCGTGATCTGTTGATGCCATTCCCATTCAGAGGAAACACGTTTTTCTGCACTATTAACCCGGATACCGAAATTAGGCAGCGTTTTTGAGGTGCCCCCCCCCTGTGGTGGGTGGGGGCTCAGGGGGCAATTTTGGCGAAGTTCGTTTCCGCCATTCCAAGACCCTGTGTATCACGCCGCCCCAGCTTTGCGCGATGTAGAGCACCGGCTGCCTCGCTCGCCTGCCCAGAATCGCCCCACCGACGAACACCGCGCTGCGCAGCGTCAGCTTCACCTGGGCCACCAGTCGCGCCGCGCGATGTTTGGACCGCATCATCCCCGCCGACTTCAGTGGCACCGTGCAGTGCGACGGCTACGCCGCCTATCCATCTTTCGCCAATCGCAGCGAAGGCCGCATCACCCTGGCCGCGTGCTGGGTACATGCCCGGCGCAAGTTCGTTGGGGCCGCCGAAAGCACACCGCAACAAGCCGGGTGGATGCTTTTGCAGATCCAGCACCTCTACCGCATCGAAAAACAACTCCGCAAAGCCAAAGCGGGGCCGCAACAAAGGCAGGCCGTGCGA
>CANJVS010000077.1 GCA_947477755.1 Verrucomicrobiaceae bacterium
GCGGGCCATTTGATCGGCGGGCTTGTTGGTGATGAGGGCGTCGTAGAGCCACTTGCTGATCTGCTTGCGCCCGCCGGTGATGAAGCCGGTGCCGCCGTAGTCGTTGCGCAGGAGGTCATTCCAAAAGGTTAGCCAGTGTTCAGTGTAGGCTAGGTCGTCGCCGAGCAGTGCCCGGATGAGTCGGGTGCGCTTGTCCGGAGACTTGTCGGTGAGAAATTTTTGCAGCGCTGTTGGTTCGGGCAGCAGTCCGGTGAGGTCAAGATGAAGGCGCCTTGCAAAGGTGGCGTCGTCGATCGGCGCTGGTGTCTGGAGGTGATGATCAGCGAGGTATTTGTCGAGAATGCGATCAATCGGATTTGTGCGGCCATTCACGGCGGCAGGCAGCACCGGGCGGCGTGGTTTGAGTGGCGGTTCGTAAGCCGGCTTTTTGAAGGCAAAACCTTGTTCCCAGGGAAGATCCTCGGCGATCCAGTTCTTAAGGAGGGCGATCTCGGTGGCGCTGAGACGCTCGCCTTTGGGTGGCATCTGGTCATCGGGATCGGTGGAGAGGATGACCTTCATGAGCTGGCTTTTTTCCGCAGCCCCTTTGCTGATTACAGGCCCGTTCTCGCTGCCCTCCATGAGTGAAGCGCGGGTGTTGAAAGAGAAGCCACCTTTCTTCTTGTCCCCCGCATGGCACTCCGCGCAGTGCTTTTTCAGCAGCGGCACGATCTCATGGGAAAAGTCCACTGCGCGGGCAGTGAGTGTGGTCAGGAGCAGGAAGGGCAGTGATCGGAGCATTCGCCTATGTTAACGAAAGGTGAAGGCGGGCTTCTTGCGTAGAGAATACATGGGCACAAGTCTTGACCTGCTGCCGCTCATTCCCTATTCATGGGAGTTAATTCCTGTATTACTCGACTGATGTCAGCTGATCCCGACGCCACCCAGCCCACACTGCCTCCGCAGCGGATGCCCACTCCCGGCCCCACGCCGACGGGCTATCAACGCACTCAGGGCGGTGGCGTGAAGTGGCAGCCGCCGAGCGCGGAGCATCTCAGCAAGCTGCTGCCGCAGTATGAGATCGAGGCCCTGATCGGTCATGGTGGGATGGGCGCGGTGTATAAAGGGCGGCAGAAGTCGCTGGACCGCACGGTCGCCATCAAGATCCTCCCGCCCGAGGTGGATGATGAGGATGCCAGCTACACTGAGCGCTTCAAGAACGAGGCCAAGGTCATGGCCAAATTCATGCACCCCGGCATCGTCGGCGTGTTTGATTTCGGCGAGACCAGTGAGGGCCAGCTCTACATTGTCATGGAGTTTGTCGATGGCACCGACGTGCAGAAGATGATCGCCACGCAGGGGAAACTGCCGGCTGAGCACGCGCTGGCGATTACCGCGCATGTTTGTGATGCGCTCAAGTATGCCCATGAGCACGGCGTCATCCACCGGGACATCAAGCCCGCCAACATCCTCATCAACATGGAAGGCGCCGTCAAAGTCGCCGACTTCGGCCTGGCCAAGGCCGAGGAGCACGGCTCAGGCGGTCTCACCAAGTCCGGCATGGCCATGGGCACGCCCGACTACGTCGCCCCAGAGGCCCTCACGCTGGGCGTCCAGGTGGATGGCCGCGCGGACCTCTACGCCGTCGGCGTCATGCTCTACCAGATGCTCACCGGCAAGCTCCCGCGTGGTTCCTTTGATCTCCCCAGCAAGCTTGCCGCCACGGATCCACGGTTTGACGCCATCGTCCTCAAGGCGATGAAAAACGACCGTCAGGACCGCTACCAGACCAGTACCGAAATCCGCCGTGATCTCGATGTCATCCTCACCATGCCGCTCGTGCAGTCCGGCGGCCAAGGCAGCTCCGCGATTCCGAAGCAATCGTTGCCGCAGAAGCCCGTGGCCAGGGGGCCGCAGAAGGCGGGCGCGCCTGCGCCAGATCAGAAAGCAGAAATTGGAAAGCAGAAATCCAAAGCCCCGCTCTTCATCGGCCTCGGAGTGGCCGCCGCAGTGGCTGTCGGCGCGTTTGTCATGATTGGAGGTAGGGCGGATGGTCCCCCATCCGCAGTTGCAGCAGGTAGGGCAGATGGTCCTCTATCCGCCGTCCCCGCGTCCCAGACGGCGCTTGGCGGACCAAGCGCCCCACCCAGCGCACCGCCGAAGAAAGTAGAATCACCCGCCGCCGCCGAAAAGCGCGGAGCGTCTTCGAGTGCGGCGGGAAGTGTCAGCGCCACGCCGCTTTCGAGCGCCCCCACGCCCGCAAAATCCACAACCACCCCGCCAGCATCAACAGCCCCCAATCCCAAAGCGGTGTCGCCGACGCCTCCCGGCGTCTCTGCCTCCGCACTCCAAAACGCTGCCGCGAAGCCCGCCTCCGCGTCTCCCAGTCTCCCCGTCTCCAAGTCTTCTTCCCCTCAGTTCCCTCCCGGCCAGTGGGTGAAGCTGTTCACCAAGGCCGAGGACTTGCCGGCGGAACTGCGCAAGCCGGACAGCGGTGTGAAGTTTGAGGATGGGTGGATTCGGATGGCCGGCACCAATCGCAAAACGCTTCTCATACCAAAGGAACTTGGCAGTCATTGTGCAGTTCGAGTTCGCATTATGCGCTGATCGGATAATGCGAACTACACTGGAATTGCACTTCGTAGCAAACCGCCAAAAGACTTTTATGTGCTAAAGTCGGCGAACACGAAATTAGAGTGTGCCCGGCAGCATGGCGATCAATCCGTTTCAATTTTCGAACCTGCAATTCCTTTGATGCCGCCCATTGGAAAGGAATACACATTGGAGTTCGCGGCTATTGGTAACCGATTGATTGGCCGACATAACGCATCGGTGATCGCGCAAGCAACCGATCAAACATTTACGGATGGCACAGCTCACATCAATGGTGCCGAAGACGTCCGTGACATCGAAGTCATCAACCTCGACGGCATCCCGGAAGCCGAGGCGTTGCGGATCATCGGCGTGGATGAGAAGGGCAATGACACGCGGGCCGCTGCGTTGGCGGCGGAGAAGCAGGCGATGGAGCAGAAGCAGGTGGCGCAGGCTGCGGCCAGCATCCCGGAGCTGGCCACGCTCGACGAGCAATTCAAGAAGCTCACCGCCGAGCGCGTCACCGCGCCCTTCGAGGCCGATGTGGCGAAGCTGAACAGCGGCTACCTCGGCGGACTCGACCGCAAGCGGGCGGAGGAGAAACGGACTTCGATTTGCCGCAGAGGGGCGGAGGAGCGGAGGTGCAGAGTCAATCCAGGGCTTCATATCCTCTGATCCTTTGCCTCTCCGCCCCTCTGCGGTAACAACGATTGAGGATTCACCGCCCAGCTTCCGCATCGTCGTCGAAATGACCGCACCGTGGTAGCAGCAGGGGTGGGTGGTGCCGTGGCCTTGGGAGCCTTGGCAGCGAAAGGCCTGTGATCAGGCAAAGGTCACAGCTCCATGACCTCGATCTGCGGCTCGTAGCGGCGAAAGTCCGCCACGTTTTGTGTCAGCAGTCGGCGCACGCCAAAGGCCAGCATGGTCGCGGCGATGTTGGCATCGTGGATCGGCTTGCCCTTCACCTGCTGTGTCTTGATGAGCTGCTTCCAGTGCCGGGTCACGTCGGCGTCTTCGTCAGCGACGATGTATTCGCTTTCGAGCTTCTCGATCTCCTGGGCCAGCAGTTCAACATCATAGGAACCACGGGCCATCATTTGTTTTGACACGACGACGGCAAACTCGCGCAGCACTTGGCGGCTGATCCAAAGCTCCGTGCCTGCCTGTTCCAAGGCCGACAACCGAGCCACAGCGGCGGCGTGGTCTGGCGAGTCGGCATTGCGTGCATGGACGACGACGTTGGTGTCCACAAAGATCGCTTCACCTACCGTCGTCGCCATAGATGTCCTCCCGGCGGAAGGTTTCACCGCTCAGCGCGCCCAAGTGCAGTGAGCCGAAAGTGAGCGGCGCACGCGGGGCGCTGGGACGTAGCTGGTGATTCACCTGGATGAACACGCTGTACTCACCCTCAGCCAGTTCGGTGGGCAGGCGCACCTCAAGCTCGTGATCCCGCGTGACTTTGGCCTTGGTGTTGTAAGTCGGCATGAGGCGATTGTAGTGGCGAGGACGAGCGTCGTCAACGCGCACAGCTTCCGGCTTCCGCATCGTCGTCGAGATGACCGCACCGTAGCCGACCTGCATGAGGTCACATCACGGACTTCAATTGGCCGCAGAGGGGCGGAGGAGCGGAGGTGCAGAGGTGCAGAGGTGCAGAGTCATCCAAGCCTTCAGATCCTCTGCTCCTTTGCCTCTCCGCCTCTCTGCGGTGAAAATGGGTGGGGGCTATACCACCAGTGCGGTCAAGGATCAGCCGATCGGTGACACGGAACTCTTAACCCACATCCGCCACGGAGGCGGCGACGACCCCGCAGATCGCCGAGGCGGTGCTGCGCGGCTTTGTCCACCACATCACGCATTGCAGCGTGGGCTGCATCTACTCGAACAACTTTCCGGTCCGCTGACGGCGCGCATGGTGGCCAAGATCAATGGCAGTCTGCGCACCTTCACCTACGGCACGCAGGTCACCGAGTGATTGCGGGGCCATGGGCAGGCCGAATTTACCCCCACCCCAAGAGCGACGAGGGGTGGGGGTGCGCGACACGAGGGGTGGGGGTAAATGACGAATGATGATGCCGGAATGCCATAGGCGGTCATGGTGCCTGGGTGCTTCATTTGGCATTTGCTCCAGATGGCGCGGGCCTGACTTGACGGGCTTGACCTTTTTGACGATGGCTCGGGCCTCATGGAACTCATCAACAACACTCCCGGCGTGCCTGCGGCCGTCGGTCCTTATTCACAAGCCGTGCGCTCAGGCGGACATCTTTTCTGCTCGGGCCAGATCCCGATCAATCCTGCCACCGGCAAGATCGAAGCGGCGGATGTCGACGGGCAAGCGAGGCAGGTGCTGGCGAATATCCAGGCGCTGCTGATCGCGCAGCATCTCGACCTGAGTCGGGTGGTGAAGGCGACGGTGTTTCTGACGAGCATGGCGGATTTCCCGAAGGTGAATCCGATCTATGAGGCGGCTTTTCACGGCCACAAGCCGGCGCGGTCAACCGTGGCTGTGGCAGGACTGCCGCTTGGCGCGCTGATCGAGATCGAGGTGATCGTGGAACTGCCCTGAGGCTGCTTACTTGCTGTCGGGTTTCCTGCGGAAGCCCTGCACGTGTCCGTCACCGCGGTAGAGATAGACTTTCTTCACATCTTCAAGCCGCATGATGACCCAGGGCGAGAGGCGGTTGCGGCCGTTTTTGGTGAAGACCAGATTGTCGGCCAGGTGGACGCAAGAGTGGTAGGCGTCGCCCGTGGTTTTGATCAGGAAGAAGATGGCCATGTCCAAGCCGTGGGCATTGGCTGCGCATTTTGTTCTCTTCCTTGTCTGGATATGAGATTGGGTGCTTTCATTACGTTCTAAGAAGATGCCATGCCTGGCTCCTCCTTCGGGAATGAAGATCGAATTCAAAATGAAACACAGACTTACGCACCTGACCGTCAGCTTCCTTGCTGCCGGCACGCTTGTGACCCCGGCGGCCACGGTTGATTTCAACCGGGATATTCAGCCGCTGCTCGCAGAGCATTGCTTTCACTGTCATGGAAAAGATGAGGGGACCCGGAAGGGCAAGCTGCGGCTCGATGAGCGTGAGGCTGCATTGAAGGGTGGCAAGTCAGATGGTCCTGCCATCGTGTCAGGGCAGCCGGACAAAGGGGCGCTCATGGCGCGCATTTTGTCGCACGATGAAGATGAAGTGATGCCGCCGCCGAAAGAAGAGAAGCCGATCAAACCTGCGGATCTTGAAAAACTGCGTCAATGGATCAGCGGGGGGGCACCTTATGCCGGACATTGGGCCTTCACGGCACCCGTGAAACCATCACTGCCGGAAGGGATGACGACGAAACATCCAATCGACGCATTCATTCAGGCGAGATTGAAAAAGGAAGGCCTTGCGGTGTCACCACCTGCTTTAGCCGAGTCGCTGTGCCGCCGCCTGCATCTCGACCTCATTGGCTTGCCGCCATCGCCGGTCGCTCTGGATGCCTTTGCCAGGGAGGCTGGATCCAGAGGACTTGATGCTGCCGCCAACGCATTGATCGACGCGTTGATGAAGGATAAACGCTTCGGTGAAAAATGGGCGCGTCACTGGCTGGATGTAGCGCGCTATGCGGACAGCAATGGCTATGAAAAAGACCTTCCGCGTGAGCAATGGATCTGGCGTGAGTGGGTCATTGATGCCTTGAATCGTGATCTGCCTTATGACCAGTTCATCATTGAGCAGATCGCGGGTGACCTGCTGCCGCAGCACACTCAGCAGCAGCTTGTCGCCACCGGATTTTTGCGCAATGGCATGACCAATGAAGAGGGGGCCATCGTCCCCGAACAGTGGCGAATGGAGGGCATGTTTGACCGCATGGATGTGATCGGTTCCGGAGTGCTCGGTCTGTCGCTGAAGTGTGTGCAGTGTCACTCGCACAAGTTCGATCCGATCACGCAGACGGAGTATTACGGCCTCTTTGCTTTTCTCAACAATACCTATGAGGCGCAGTCCTGGGTCTATTCAGATGAGGAGCAGAAAGCCATCGCAAAGGTGCATGCGGGCGTCGCCGCACTGAATGCACGCTTGAAAAAATCACAACCTGACTGGCAGCAGAAAATCGCACGGTGGGAGGCGCTGGAGCTTGCGCGATTGAAGCAGACCGACTGGGCCGTGGTGGAGGCTGAGGATACGCATTCATCCTCCGAGTTGAATCATCCCACCGTGCTGCCGGACAAGAGCATCCTCACACTCGGGCACCGCACTGTCAGTGGTGATGTGCATTTGTTTGCCACGCCGAAAGTGGAGGCGGTGACTGGCATTCGTCTGGAGATCCTGCCGCACGGAGATTTGCCCTTTGGTGGTCCAGGCCGCAGTCATAAAGGAACCTGGGCGCTCTCGGAACTCACGGTGGACGCGAAGAAGCCCGGCAGTGACAAATGGGAGCGGCTGAAACTGGTGAAGGCCACCAGTGATTTTGCCGAACCCGCCGACCGCATGGAGCCTGAATGGGATAACAAAGCCCTCGACAAGGATCATCGGCGCACGCGTGGTCCGGCGGCCTTTCTGGCGGATGGGGACACACTCACCGCGTGGCGTGCGGAACGTGGTCCCGGATTGAGGAATACCGAAGCCGTCGCTGTCGCACAGTTCGAGCCATCACTGACATTGCCGTCCGGCACAAAACTCAAGATCGGTCTGCTCACCAATCATGGCGGTGATGACAACGGACCGAAAACCACTCAAGTCGGTCGCTTCCGCGTCGCTCTCACCCGCTCGCCTGATCCGAAGGTGAATACCACTCCCTACGCCGCCGTGCTGGCCATGCAGACGGCCCCAGACAAGCGCACGCCGCAGCAGATGCAGGCTATTTTTGATGCGTGGCGTGTCACCGTGCCGGAACTCAAGGGCCTGAATGATGAAATCGAAAAACAGTGGAAACTGTATCCTGAGGCGCTGACTTCAGTGCTGCACCTGGCTGAACGCAGTGGCGCTGATGGGCGCGAAACACACCGACTGGATCGCGGCACGTGGGATCAGGGAAGGGAACTGGTGAAGCCGCAGGTGCCGGCCGCTTTTCATCCGCTGCCGCAAGCTGCGCCACTCTCGCGCATGACTCTGGCCAAGTGGCTCACCGACAAGCGCTCTCCGCTCACCGCGCGTGTGGCGGTCAATCGCCACTGGCAGGTCATCTTCGGCACCGGCATTGTCGAGACGGTGGAGGATTTCGGAACTCGTTCGCCGGAGCCGTCACATCGTGAATTGCTCGACTGGCTGGCTGTGGATTTCATGGAACATGGCTGGAGTCAAAAGTATCTCCTGCGCACCCTGCTCACTTCCGCCGCCTACCGTCAGACCACGCTGGTCACCCCTGAGTTGCTCGAGCGTGATCCACAGAATCGTCTGCTCGCCCGCGGTCCTCGTTTTCGTGCCCCGGCCGAGGTGGTGAGAGACATCGCATTGAGTGCTGCCGGGCTGCTCTCGGACAAGTTCGGTGGCCCCAGCATCTTTCCGCCGGTGCCGGAGAGTGTGATTGAGTTCAACTACTTCAAGCCCACCTATTGGAAACCCGCCGAGGATGCCACACGCTACAGCCGTGCGATCTATTCCTTCCGCAAGCGCTCCATGCCGGATCCCACCATGAGTGTCTTTGATGCGCCCACGGGCGATTTCGCATGCACCCGCCGCCCGCGTTCCAATTCGCCGCTCGCCGCACTCACCGCCATGAATGAACCCATTTTTGTCGAAGCCTCGCAGGCGCTTGCTCAGCGCGTGCTGCGTGAGGGCGGTCAGACTGATGCCTCGCGCATCGCTTTTGCCTTCCGTCTCTGCACGAGCCGTCTGCCGACCGTTGATGAACGGAGCGCCCTGCTGAAACTTCTTTCCAGCCGCCGGGATCGACTCAAGCGCGGAGAAGTCAAGGCGGGTGACATTGCCTTCAATCCATTGACAAAACCTGCCGACATCCCGCCGGATGCCACGCCAAATGAGATCGCCGCATGGTCCATCGTCGCGCGGGTCCTGCTGAACCTTGATGAAACAGTAACCAAGAACTAGTCATGAAACTCACTTCTGAACTCAATCAAGAACGCGCGCGTCAACTGTCCCGCCGCTGGTTTCTGCGCGACTGCACCATTGGTCTCGGTGGCATTGCTTTGAACTCGCTGCTTCAGCATGAGGCTGGTGCCGCCGCGCCGAACCCGCTGGCTCCGCGACAGTCGCACTTTCCAGCGAAAGCGAAGCGCGTGATCTACATGTTTCAGGCGGGTGCGCCGAGTCATCTGGAGTTGTTCGATTACAAACCTGAACTGGCAAAGCGCAACGGCCAGCTGCCGCCGGCAGAGCTGTTGAAGAACTACCGCGCGGCTTTCATCAAGCCGAACTCCGCATTGCTCGGGCCCAAGTTCAAATTCGTCAAACGTGGCAAGTGCGGAATGGAATTGAGTGAGGTCATCCCCCACATCGGCAGCATCGCGGATGAAATGTGCCTCATCCGGACCATGCAGACGGATGCGGTGAATCATGCGCCGGCGCAGATCATGATGAACACCGGCAACCA
>CANJVS010000078.1 GCA_947477755.1 Verrucomicrobiaceae bacterium
AGCCGTGCGGAAAGGCTCGCAAAGCCGTATCGGCACCGGCGTGCTGAATCGCATGATGCAGAAAGCCATCGAAGACACCCCCGGCCCGCTTGGGCGCAGCCCGAAAGCCTTCAAACTGCTCTACGTCACCCAAGTGAACGAGGCAGAAGACCACAACGTGCCCGTGCCACACTTCGTTTTCTTTGCCAACCGCGCCGCCAAGATGACCGAAGGCTACCTGCGCTTCCTCGAAAGCGTCATCCGCAAGGAATGGCCCGCTCCTGGCGTGCCATTCCGCATGAGCGTACGCGGCAAACAGCCGAAAGACAAAGGGAAGAAGTAAGACCTTCCCGGCATCAATCGGCCTCAATCAGCACCTTGCCCGAGTAAATCGGCGAGGTGGCCAGCGCGGATTCTGGGAACAGGAAGAATCCGCCGCCGCGATGCAGGTGTGGCACGATGATGCCTTTGAAATCAGCTCTACGAGCAAGTGGGACGGCGACCGTGCCGGTGGTGAAACTGCCAACAAACAGGCCCGTGCTGGCAGTGATGCTGGTGACCACCACCTTGTTGGGATTGAGCATCGTGGAAACAGGGATCGGCTTCACCGTGCTGGGTGCAACGATCTCGAAAGGTTGCATGAAGGGACTGTCGAGTTTGCCATCGCTGAACCTGATGTCGGTATTGTTTGCCCCCGCAGTGAGAGTGAGCAGATTGAAAAGCGTGGGGACTGGGGTCGTGACATACAAGCTGCCATCGAGATCAACATCGATGTTGGAAGGGAATCCATCTTTGTAACTGCGCGTGGCAGTGAGGATGTTTTTCTTCGACCAGGAGAACGGGTCGGTTGCAGTGTGTCTGCCTGCGGCCACCTTGGACCAGCCCTGAATGGAGCCACGGTTGGTGTAGAGCATCACATGCAGAGGCACATCACCAGCGCTGCTCAGTGTCGTGGCAAAGGTGAGGGTCGTGCCATCAGCAAGCACGCCAGTCCAAGTGACCGCACCTGTATTGGCAACCTTGAGTGTGTTGTAGCCCTCACCCTGGGGATAGGCCAGATCGCCCGGATGATTGTTTGGCGTGAGCACTGAATTGTAGGTGCCGACCAAACCGAGGGCGGGTATCGCAAGACGCTCGGCCACGAGGTGAATTTCACCCACTGCGCCCGGGGTCTCCAACAGTGATGCGGTCCCGGTCAGACTGCCAGTTAGCGCATCAATGGCAAAACGGATGTAAACTTTAGGCGAGACAGTCGTGGGCTTAATGGCAGGCACCGTGCAGGTGGCCATTTGCGGACTGCCAGGGGTGGAATCAAGGCGCACATTGGCCGGGATTGTGTAGGTGAACCCATTCATTACCAGCTTGCCCGACACTCCACCACTATTGGTGATGGTGACACCGAAGCTGCCGCCGAGATCCGCATTCAGGGTGGTTCCACGATCAGCGAGACCGTTAAAGGTGCCGAAGAGTTTCTCACTGAGCGGCTCCACGGTGAATTTGATCTGAAGAGTAAAATTCGCCCCCGTGACCGGTTTCACCGTCGCGGTGATGGTGAAGGATTTCGGTATGGTGATGCCAGCTCCGAGGAAGTTCGGGCGGCCCATAAGACGCTCATTCACGGCATCATAAGTCACACCGGCAGGCAGACCCGTGATGGAAAGAATCTTGCCCACGGGGAGATTCATAGAGATCCCGGAGAAATCCTGCGACACACTGAACGTGCTGGGGACAGGGAGTAGTGGAAGGGAGTCCAGACCGTCAGGCCAGCCATCATCATCCGAGTCGGCATCCGTGAGACTGGTGCCGAGACGAATTTCATCGTGATTGGAAAGTCCATCCTTGTCGTCATCATGATTATCTTCGGCAAAATGAGCCAGGAGCGTGTACTCACGTATCACTGGAACACGATACGCAGGGAGTGTGCTGACAATCTGATCCTGAAATACCCACCCTTCGAAGAGATAACCAGGAGCGGGTACAGGAACAGGATTAATCACGTGAAAGGAACCAGCCGGGAACAAGCCGCCCGGATCGTCGACTGAACCGAACATTTCCTGACCCGACGCAACCTGTACGCCGAGGTAGATATCCCCTTCATACAGTTCATTTTCGCTGCGTAGATAGATCTCCACCTTGTTGACAGTAGCACCCACCAGCGCCCCGCCGAGATCCGGCTTCAGCACACTGCCCTTGATGATTTTGTCCCCTTTAAAATTCGGAGAGAGATCGCGTAATGAGAGCGTCCCAGTCAGGAGCTTGCCAGCATTGAAGCTCCATCCGTTTTCGACGATGGTGGTGCCGCCGATGCAGCGGTTGATTTTGTCGAGATTGACTCGGACATCAGCCTCATTGGTGGGATTTTCGCGCAGAGGAAATAGATGACTGCTGTCACGAAGCTGAGGCCGTTTGGTGCGGATGTGAAGACTGCCCTGATTGTAGAGGGCGATGGCTGACTGGAGATTGGTCTTGATGCTGGCGCGCTTGTCCGAACCAGAGAATTTCAGCAGTCCGCCCAGCGCATCTGCCAGATGCTGAGCGTCCAAAGTGCCGACGCTGCTCATGTCTGATAAATCCTGGAGAGGAGAGATGAGATTGTAGCTCTCAAAAATGTCGATGAATGCCAGCAAGACCTTGCAGCCGCCGCGCAGCATCACCACATCTCCATAGTCCACATAGAGGCTATCGGTGAGTCGCATGTGATCGGGCAGCGTCGCCAGGAAAGTGGTGGAGGTGATCTTTTCCAACATGGCCACCGTTGCCAACAGACGTGGGCGAGCCACCGTTTTCAGATACTCGATTCCTTGACTGGAATTGGCTCCGGCGGCGAAGAGTTCTTTACCATTCACATCCTCCACAATGGTATAGTTAGGCAACTCAGGATCTGGAGAAGTATCCACGACGCCAAGCTGTGTGAGCAAAGTCTGAAAAGCGGCCTCCTTCTGCAACTTCACCAGATTCACGATCGCGAGGAGCATGTTGGCCTCGGGGTCACTCTTTGAGAGTGCAATCGCAGACGTGAAATGCGCCGCCGCCTGATTCAGGGCTGTGGTGGTGAGCACGGGGATCATTGGCTCAGGGACACTCGGGTTCCAGCCACCTGTGTAGGTCATGCGCGCCTTTCCCCAGGCCACATGGGCTGCGGCGGTGATGGGAGCCCCGTCACTGGTGAGATTGACTTTAACGCTCGTGTTGGATGGGTTCCATTGATCGGCATCAACTCGGATATAATAGGTCGTCCCGGCACTGACCACGAAAGAGACCTCGCTGGTGTGATCGAGCACCGTGTCATCTCCCTCAGCCACAGGCGTCAGACCCAGGAGATCACTGCCAGTAAACACCGCCAACTCAGTGTCCATCGGGACTTGGACTGAGCCATAAACATCTTCTTTGCTGCCAGCGGTCGTCACCTTCACCAAGCGGTCACTTCCGAAAGGACAAGTCCACTTCCACCACACCGTGCTGCCAATATACTCGAAGGACCACTCATCGTATCTCAGCAAAGGCTCATCTGCCTCGACCGTGGCATGATCCAGCGATCCAGTTCCCGATGCCGTCGTACCAGAGCCAAGATTAATGGCCGACGCAAAATCATCATTGATCGGCAGCGGGCCACTGGTCAGACCCAGATGCACATTGGTGGCTGTATCTCCCGTATTGTAGGGGTCTGCCCGCAGATAATAAGTCGTGCCCGGTGTGGCGATGAAAGTGAGGTCTTCCATCGGATAACCATACTCATCCGTGTTGTTGGTTAGCTCATTGAGCGTGCTCAAATCACCACCTTGGAAAATGAAGAGCAGCACCTGCATGGAACCAAATTGCTCCATGCTGCCTGCTGTGGACACATTCACATAACGCTTCAGGCCAGCCGGACACGTCCATTTCCACCAGACCGTGCTGCCGTATTCCATGAGGGCAATATCATCGTATCTCAGCGAAGGCTCATTGATCTCGATTGTCGCTTCATCAACGGTTCCGTTGACATTGGCCGCCTGCACGGTGCCGATGCTCGTCGCATTATCAAAATTGTCATTCACGGGGGGGTGCTGCCTGAAGCGGACCCGGAAGGCCCGTGAGAAGAAAGAGCGTGGCAGATTTGAGGAATGAGAGTTTCATAATTGATGTGTAATTCTACTAAGCGTACACAATTTGATACGTGATAATTTTTACTATTACCCGAAATTCTTCATCTTGTTACAAGCTAATTTCAAAAATCATCTAAACATCCACTCCGCCCACTTTTTCGCCCGCGGTACGCGAGGGTGAAGAACACACACACGGCTGCGGTGATCGCGGTCTCCCCCCACCAAAAGCGGGACCAGTTCGTCACTCCATGGCTTTGGCAGAGACCATGCCACCATCCGCCACCAAGGTAGCCGATCAGATTGCCGACGCCACCCATCAGCAGAGCCAGCAGGGCCTGAGCCCGGACTCGCCATTTGGGATCGATCCTCTCCTCCAGATAGATCTGTGTGGTGATGAAGTAGAGCGTGAATGCAAACCCGTGCAGCGTGGTGCCGATCATGATCCAGACCTGGGTGTTCATGGCGTTCATGGCATAACGGAACACACAGATGACGATGCCGGAGAGGAAAACCCACTTCAACCTGAAGCGTGTCATCAGACCCGCCAGCAGAAGCATGACCAAGATCTCCGTGGACTGCGCCAGTGACATGACTGCTGAGATGTGTCCCACGCCCAGCTCCTTGAGTTGAAGCACGGTGTAGGGATAAAAGGCAGCAAGTGGGATGCAGTAGAGCGCCGCGGTGATGAATACGATCCGGTGATCACGGTGCTTCAAAAGATCCAGCGCATCCAGCCCCAGGATCTGCCACCAGCTCCGCTGTTGCTGCGGCACATCCGCAGGTGGTGTGGTCGGCAGCATCCAGGTCAATCCCATGACCAGCAACCACAGCCCCGCCGCCGTAAAGCCGGCCAGCACGGAGGCATCGGCATGGAGAACAAAACTGACGATCCAGCACCCGCACATCCAGCCAAAGGTGGCGCAAGCGCGCAATGGACCAAACTGGCGCTTGGCATCCTGCAATTGGGAGAAAACAATACTGCTCGTGATGCTCCACACCGGCATGGCCACCAGAGCCTGCACCTGCGCGCAAAGCAGCACCAACCCGTCACTCAAGCCCCAGTGTAAAGACAGACAGGTCATGGTCAACGTCAGCCCCGTGAGCACCGCGAGCCAGCGCAGCAACCGCGTCGGGGCCATTTTTTGATCCGCCAGCGCCCCAACAAAAAGGGGTGAAACGAAAGCCGCTGTGGCCGATGTCGCCAGCACCCAGGGCACCAGCCTCTCACGGCCGAAGGCTGCGAACACATTCGCCAGCGGCACATTCCACAGTCCCATGGGCATGGCAGTGCAGAAAAAAAGAAGCGCCAGCTTGGCGCGGCTGGTCGGGGCGGCGTCCACAGAGATTGAAAGTCGTCACAGAGCGCTAGAGCAGAGCCTTGTCAAAAGATGCCTCGTCATCAGACTCCCATTCCGGCACGGATGGTGCCCCCGACTACTTCCCCTGCCCTGCCAGCCAGGCTGGCCAACCGCCTTTGAGGACAAAGCAATTTTCCAGAGGCACCATCGTGAGGAGCTTCTCGCGAACATGCCGGCTGGCCTCACACTTCTGACCGCCGCAGTAGAGAATGACAGGCTTGGTGGTGGTTTGCAGAATGTCGAGCATCTCCAAAAGCTGGTTATCAAAGTCCTGCTCATTGAGCAGGCGTGCACCGGGAACATGAGCCAGATTGAACTGGTCGCGTGGCCGGGCATCAAGCCAGACGACATCACCTTTCCAGCGCTCACTGATTTCCTTCAGGCCAACCTCGTCAGATCTCAGCGGCTCCAGCATGAGGTAAAGTGCCGGGGCCCGCGGATGAACCTGATAGACCGCCGCCGCCACAACTCCGGCGAGCAGGGCGATCAGACTGGCCTGGAGGAACGCCTGTTTCATGGCTTGGCAGGCTCACCAACTGGTTTTCGATACACGGAAAAAAAAGCGAGCTGGCGCTGGAACTTGGGGATCTTGCAATCGGTATCGATCTTGAGCGCGCCGAGCATGACCTCGCCAGTGGTCTTGGGCTTCACACTGACTTCGTATTCTTTGCCGGGCGTGATCTCCTTGAATGAGAATTCCACGGCCTCGCGGGTGGAAGTGATCTTGGTGATCTTGATTGGCTCGCTGCCAAGTATGGTCACACGTGTGGTTTTCACCTCAGCCGGATCACCAAACCACCATTGCAGTGTCTTGGGCTCAACCCTGATGATCTCTGGCACGTTGATGACAAAAGAGATGATCCACTCCGGCTGCTCCGGATCATCGGTCTTCACGCGCACCGTCTTTTCATGGCGACCGGTGAAGCTGCCGACCTTGAATTCGGCTTTGCCCGCGCCTTTTTCACCCGGCTGGTACACCGCCTTGTCCAGCGAGGCGCTGAGGCAACCGCAGGCGCTCTCGATGGAGAATACTCGGACGGGTTTGCTGCCTTTGTTCTGAAACGGAAAAGTCAGTTCAAAGGTCTCGTCCTCAGGCTTGGGTCTGACCTCGATGACCGGCTCATTCGTGGCCAGTTCCGCACTGGCGGAGACAAGCATGAGGCTGCTAAGGCAGAAAAAAAGATGACGGATTTTCATGACACTAACATGGAGGAGAGGCCTCCAGCCTGTCAATGGACTTGGAATGCAAGACCTTCGCCTTCAGACCCTGACATGACTGGCCGGTCACCTTGGTTCAGAGCTTGGCGGCCACTTGCCTGGCAAAATAAGTGAGGATCATGTCAGCTCCGGCGCGGCGGATGCCAAGAAGTGATTCCAGGGCGATTTTATCCTCATCCAACCAACCGGCGGCGGCACCGGCCTTGATCATGAGATACTCACCACTGACCTGGTAAGCGGCGATGGGCAGCGTGGTGGCGGCGCGCAGTCTGGCGATGATGTCGAGGTAAGGCCCGGCAGGCTTGACCATGAGGATGTCCGCACCCTCGGCCTCATCCAGCGCCGCTTCGCGCAAGGCTTCACGGGCATTGGCGGGATCCATTTGATAGGTCTTCTTGTCTCCAGCCTTTGGCGCGGAATCAAGCGCGCCGCGGAAGGGGCCATAGTAGGCGCTGGCATACTTGGCCGTGTAGCTCATGATCGAGACCGAGGTGAATCCAGCCCCGTCCAGCGCGGCACGCAAGGCGGCGACACGACCATCCATCATGTCACTCGGCGACACAATGTCGGCTCCGGCTCTTGCATGGCAGAGCGCCTGCTGGCAGAGCACAGCGACGGTTTCATCATTCAAAATACGTCCATCGTCCGTGACCAGCCCGTCATGGCCATCGCTGTTGTAGGGATCGAGCGCCACATCGGTGATCACCATCAGCGTCGGATGCGCCTGCTTCAAAGCGCGGACGGCACGCGGCACGAGTCCATTGTCATGAAAGCACTCCTCGGCACCGCGGGTTTTGAGTTCATCAGGAATGCGGGGAAACAGAACAACCGCAGGCACTCCGAGTGCATGAGCCGCACCCGCCTCCTTCACCAGATCAGCCACGCACCAGCGCTGACAGCCGGGCATCGCGTCGATGGGCGTGTTGGCATCGCCCTCCTGAAGAAAAAGCGGATAGATCAGATGCCCCGCCGTGAGCTCAGTCTCGCGCACGAGATCACGGATGGCTGGCGATTGACGGTTGCGGCGCGGGCGGATGGGCAGGTTCATGGTCGGTGCTATGCTAGACGCAGAAAGACATCAGGCAAGAGCCTCACCGCTTCATCACCGGCAGCAAAATGTGCGAGGGATGCTCGGCATCGTGATAAATCGTGTTGATGGCAGTCCTGCTGCGGCGGTGCTGCTGGAGCGGTTCGCCGGTATTGGGATTCACATCAAATCGCGGGAAATTGCTGCTGCTGATATCCACGCGGAGGCGGTGACCTTTCCTGAAGATGTTGCTGGTCGGGTAGAGGCGCACAGTCACCGGATAGACCTTACCCGGCTCCAGCAGCTTCTCTTCCTTCAGTGAATCACGGAAGCGCGCCCGGCAGATGCCGTCGGCGATGTTTAAATCAAAGCCGCCCGGCCAGTCCTTGCTGGCGGGATGCGCGTCGATCAGCTTGGCCGTGAAGTCCGTGTCCACGCAATCGGAGGAAACCCAGAGCTTCACTTCAAGTTCACCGGTGATTTCGAGATCTTCGGTCAGCGGCTCCGTTTGAAAAACGAGGATGTCATTGCGTGAAGAAAGTGGCAGAGGCTGTGTCCAGTTCCACACATGCGGCCCGCCGCGCTGATCCCAAGCGCCCTGCAGCAGGATGCCATCACCGCTGGAGATGTTCCCGCCGATGGTTGGCACAGGCAGCTTCGGATCAAAGGTGAAGCTCGATTCACCCTTCTGTTTTTTTCCTGACAGCGCGCCGTCAGCGCCGAAATAAAAGGCAGTTGGCTGCACCCCGGCAGGCGGCCAAACATTTGAATCGTGCCATTCCCCACCATGATAGAGCAACCCCTTGTCGGTCTTGTGGCCATCGCCGGTTCCCATGGTGAAGTAGCGGACTTTTTCCGCAAAGGGCGCAGCCTTGCCGACGCTGTTGGCTTTGCCTTTGAGTGTGTGATCATACCACTCCAGGCGCCATGCCAGTTCATCGGCGATGGTTGCTTCCCTGCCAAAATCGACCATGCCGTGGCTGCTCTTCGCCTGCTGACCATGAATCCAAGGACCCATGATGAGATACACGTCGCTCTTCAGCACCGGCGTCAGCGCGCGGAAGTTTGATGTCGTGTTGCCAGCCCAGGAATCATACCAGCCGCCAACAAGATACACGGGAATGTCTTTGTAGCCGGTCGCGTGGTCAATGATGTTGTTCTGCGCCCAGAATTCATCATTCGCGCCATGACGCATGGCGTTGATGAGCCACTCCTCATATTCAGGCGCGAGTTTCAGTGGCGTGGCACCCCTGCGGAGCGGCAGATTTGCGATGTAGCTGAGCCGGTTGTCGGCCATCTCCTTGAGCACCGCTTCCGTGCCCGGATCCTGCGCGGCATTGCTCCCCTTCCCGCCGTTGAGCATGATCCAGTTCCAAAATCGCATCTCAAACGCACCCGCGTTGCGCATCGATTGCACACCGC
>CANJVS010000079.1 GCA_947477755.1 Verrucomicrobiaceae bacterium
CTCGATACCAGCGTCGAAAGTCTCCAGCGCCTGGGTGCCATGGCCAAGCTCTCGGGCAGCGATGTGGAAACCCTTGTCGGTGGTGTTTCAAAACTCACCCGCTCATTGGCGGATGCGGAGAACAGTGAGAAGACGGCTGAGTCCCTGAAACAGCTTGGCGTGAGCGCTTCCAAGCTGCGTTCCATGTCGCTGGAGGAGCAGATCATGGCGCTTTCCGAAGCGTTCATCAGCGCACGCGGGCGCGGCGAAGGTTTCGCGGAGGTGTTCGATCTCATGGGCCGTAACGGTGCCGAGCTGATCCCGCTGCTCATGCAGGGTCGTGAAGAATTGCAGGCACTCGCCGACACTCCAGTGCTGAGTGAAGAACAGGTCCAACGCCTCGCCGACTTCAATGATCAGCTCGATAGCGGCATTCTGAAGCTGAAGGCATGGACCGCCGAATCACTCCTGGGACTTGCTGACTTCGCGGCAGTATCGGGTGTGGCTCTTTTCGGTGGTCTGGATGGCAGCTTCACCGAGCGCGTCGAACAGGCGGCCACTGCACTTGCTCAATCGAAACTCGAATCCGAAGAAGCGGCTGCCGCTCAGGAAAAGCAACGTGAGGCCGCGCGAGAAGCCGCCGACTGGGCCAAGAAGATTGCTGCTGCTCAGAAGGAGGCCGCCGAGAGCATCGAGAAGGGACAGAAGGAACTCGAAGCGCAGGAAAAGCGCATGCAAGGCATTCGTGAGCAGATCAACCAGACCAAAGATGGGAATCTGAAACAACAACTCACGCCCGACGAGAACCTCGAACTCGCCAAAGGCAACGTGGCTGAGATCGAGGCGAAGATGAAGGCGGCTCGCGACAAAGCCTACATGGAAGGCAAGGGCGGCCAGGACACCGAGGAGGTTCTGCAACTCGAACTTCAGCGTCAGAAATTGCTCGGTGACGTCCTCACGCTCGAACAACAGATCAGCGCGGAAAAGGACCGCCAGCAACAGGCCGAAGCTGAAAAGACGGCACAGCAAAGCCAGGCTCGTTCGGGCATGGCCAACGATCTCCAGGTGCTGGAGTTGCGTGCCCGTGGGCGCAACAAAGAAGCGGATGCTTTGGAGCGTCAGGCTCGCATCCAGCAGGAGGCAAGGCGCATCGCGGAAGAGACGGGTCTTTCTCAGCAGGAATCTCTCCGCATCGCCCAAACCAAGAGTGCTCTGGAAGAACGTGCGGCCAACCGGCAGGATGGAGGTCGCCAACGCATTCAGGGATATTCGGCGATGAGCCAAGGCACTGCCGATGACGCGCGGAGTCGTGCGGAGCAGAGAATGGCCGACGCTCGCTCCAGAGTTCAAGATTCCTACGACCGCTTCATGCCGGGTTTGAAGGGCGGTGCTCAGGACAACCCACTGGCCCAACGCGCCGCCCAGAACGCTGCCGCCGACAAAGCGCCCGCTGAGAACGGCACTTCCCAGCAGGCCGCGCAGATGGTCGCTCAAATCCTGCCGCAAATCCTGGAGGCTCTGAAATGATCTCCGCCCCCTACATTGAACACGGTCCACGCATCCTGGAGATCGAGCCCGAGGATTTAATCATTCGCCCCTATGGCCTCGATAGCACCGTGCAGGTTTGGCAGACCGATCGTGAAGACACCTTTCATCATGGCGGCGCTCCGCCACGGCGGACCAACATGCGGATCAAAGAGGTGCAGACCAAGCCAGATGGTCCTGTCTTCATCCATCGTCTCCAATGTGAGGGCCTCGCCCGTGGCGCTGACAAGATGGAAGCCAATCGCATCCGTCTGCCCGAGGAAGGTTGGGATGAGGGGCCGATGGATCTGCTGACCGTCAAACCCGATCAGTTCTCGCAGGGTGATCTGGCTCCTGGGTTTGAAGCCATGTGGATCGTCGGGATCGAGAAGGAAGATTTGAACGGCCATGTCTGGCGGCTCTCGCTGGATTGCAAAGGCATCCTGGCACCCAAGGCGCGCAAACGTCGTATCACGGTCAACAACCAGCCGGTCAACTCCTCCACCACGCTCAGCCTCACGGGCACTACCTTTACCAATGAGCAGGGCGTTTACACCGGCTGGACAGATCAGCGTTATACCAATCTCGACAGCAGTCGTGTCGTGGTCGTGGACACGTTCCTTTCCACCGATCCGCCGCCAACGGACAAGCTGCCCGGCCATCTCACGCCTCAAAACGCTCCGCTGGTGAAGGACATCTTCGCGCAGCCTTGGTATTCGAGCGCGGGCTTTACCTTTAACTGGCCTTGGGGTTGGTCGCTCAAAGGCATCCAGTCCGAGCAACTGCTCGATAAGCCGCTCTGGCTCACCTCCATCACCACCGAATACGTGCCGCGTGCGGTCGTGCGCTAAACTCCATGAGCCGACCCACGCCAAAGCCCTATGAATGGAAGCGCAACAAAGGTGTGCTGCCAGCATGGTTGCTTCGTGATTACGCCACCTGGCTGTTTCCTCAGCTTGGTCTGAAATGGGAGGCGAAGGGCGTCACTGACTTTTCCAAGTCGAACAAGCGAAGCGCTTCTGCCGTAAAGCCCTATCAGTTCCCGCGATCCACGGGCGTGATGAGGTTGCGCGAACTGCGTCACATAGCGGCCTATGTGCTGGGCGCTTTCGGGTCGGCGGCTGACAAGAATCCCTACCAGTGGCCGCGCATCAGCGGTCTGGCCTTCGTGCCCGACCTCATGAGCCTGGCCGAGTATTTCCAAGGACTCCTGGATCAAAAACGCAAAGACGACTCATGAAACTCATCTTCGATACCGACACCTCACAGCTCATCATTGCCGAGGGCTTCGCTTCTCCGGTGGCTCTGCTTGAAGCCAAACGCGGCACAGGTGCCAAGATCCAGCTCACGCTCCTGCGTGATGGACAGGCATGGACGGCTCCAGCGTTGTCGCAGTTCCGGTTCATCGTGAAACCTCGGGGAAAGTATGAAGTCGATCAAACCTGCGCCCTGGCTGAATCCTGGACGCTCGACAGCTCCCGCAAGGTCTATGAGGGGCGGATCAACTACGCCACCGACAAGCTCAATGAACTCCTCAAGGTCGCCGATCCCGCTGGTGAAAACACGGACACGGGCCGCATGAGTCTCATGGCCGAATTCGCCTGGCGTGAAACAGACAGCGTGCCCTGGGGAGATCGCTCCCACACGGTGGAGTTTGTGCTGCACAACAATGTCTGGCGCGGCACGGAGACGATTCCTGGAGCCCCAGCCTCGCAGGAGGGACCGATGGTGCCACTGCTCACTCCGATCACGGTGGCAATCACCAGCAATGTCATCAACAGCCACGCAACTGCGAACACGCTCCTCGATGTCACGGGGTTGAAGTTTCCGGTGCAGAGCGGCAAGCGCTACTCCTTCAAGTTCACCATCCCCTACAATGCCGCTGCCGCGACAACTGGCAGCCGCTGGAGCATCAATGGCCCAGCACTCAGCCAGCTTCATTACACATCACGTTACACACTCACCGCCACCTCTGAAACGGTGAACTTTGCCAGCGCCTACAACCTGCCATCCGCAGCCAACCTGAGCAGTCTGACTTCCGGCAATCTGGCGGTGATTGAAGGCACGCTCACTGCTGCGGTGGATGGTGAGGTGATCGCCCGCTTCGCTTCCGAAATCGCCAACAGCGCCATCACGGCTCTCGCGGGTGCTCATGTGACTTACATGGTGCTGCCAACGGTATAATCGACAATCCACATCCGCTCCACGCCCAGGGCCAACTCGACACTGTCCTCTCAAAAGCAATTTCTTAGCAGTTTACAACATGGGACCGTTTGTTCGCAAATTTTGCAGCTTGTGCATTTCGCAAATCCTCCATAGCCTCGAAATCATGAGACAGCGCTCACGCCTATCAGCTCCACTGCTCACACATCCGTTCCGTTGTATTCGGATTTTTGCACGACTACAGGAACCTGAAGGCGCATCTGGCACTAAAAGGCAAGGCAAAGTCTTTGGAGGTCACCCACACCGTAACCGCGTGGCTAGACAGGGAGACCAGCCCGCCCGCCAAACGGCAATACCGCGTCGGCGACGCCCAAGTCGGCATCTGGAGCGCGGAGATGGGCATCGCTGTGGGCGGCTGAGCGATGCCGCGCACCTCGCCATTACGCAGCATTCAGGTGCCGCCGGAGAAACTACTCCGGCGGCACCGGCTGTGGCTTATCACCGCTGCCGCGCAGGACACCAAAATGACGATCATCCGTGATGATGAAGTCAGCATCCCAGACACCTTTTATGAACACCACTCGCTCTTCCAAACTCGCACTTTTCGCCTTCGTGTGCGTCGTAGTGTTGGCCATCTTCCTTTCAGTGCGCACCTCGACAGACCGCGCAGCCAACAAACTATCTGCACCCGAGTCACAGCCACGGCTCGCCACCACAAAGGAAGGGCACCTTGCTATTGGTGAAAGTGGCAAGCCCAACCTTGCGAACAAGCTCACCACCGAGGCCACGAACGATCCTGCCAAGTCCAACGTTCCGAGCAGCGGCCAGCCAACCGCTGGCAATGCTGAGCAGCAGTCATTGTGGCAGGCGTTCCATGATGCGCAGCACGACGTTCAGACCCCTACGGCGCGAGAGGCGGCGATACCGGAGAACAAGGGCGTTCGCCACTTTATCGCAAACCCAGCCCAAGACCTCACAGCACGCTTCATGGAAGACGGAGCACGGCTGCAATCAGGACAACCGGGCAAGAGTTGGCAAGGCACGCTGCGCCTCCAAAATACTTCAAGCGCACGCACTCGCACGCTTCATGCAGCTGGAGCACGGGTTGAGTATCGCTCCGATGGCATCACCGAATGGTATGAAAACCGCAGCGAAGGCATCGAGCATGGTTTCACGCTGACCCGTCGGCCCGCTGATGCCACCAGTAGCGGCTTCGCCCTCACCCTCGCACTCGATGGCCTTCATGCCGAGAAAGACGACACGGGTGGGGCGCGTCTCGTGGACCCGAAGGTTGGCCCTGTCGCCAGCTATTCCACGCTCAAAGTGTGGGACGCCGATGGCAAGGCACTCGCCGCCAACATCGTGCCGCTGGGTAACGCTATCGCCCTCCATGTTACGGACATAGCGGCAAGGTATCCTGTGACGATTGATCCTTTCATCACCTCTCTGGAGCAGAAATTTGTGCCGGAGATATCGGGCGATGGTGCGGCAGGGGATGAGTTTGGCCGTGCAGTGGCAATCAGCGGAGACACGGTAGTAATCGGTGCCTATGCAGATGACACAACTTCAGGCAGCAATGCCGGAAGCGCCTATGTCTTTGTTCGCAGCGGGGTCACCTGGAGCCTTCAGGCGAAACTCACCGCCAATGACGGTGCAGCCTCCGATCAGTTTGGGTGGTGTGTCTCCATGGACGTGGATACAGTTTTGATCGGCGCGCCTATGGATGATCTCACCGCAGGGGCGAATGTAGGGAGCGCTTATCTCTTCGTGCGCTCAGGCACGACGTGGTCCCTGCCAACCAGAATAACGGCAGCGGATGGGGCTGTGAGCGATCAATTTGGCTGGGCTGTCTCAGTCCATGGGCAGACAGCATTGGTGGGCGCTAGTCTCGACGATACTGTCTCAGGAACAGATGCAGGCAGTGCTTACGTCTTCACGCTTTCAGGGGGAAGTTGGTTGCAGCAGGCAAAGATTACGGCCGCTGACGGCGCGGGATCGGACAACTTCGGCTATTCCGTGTCGCTCGAAACGGACACATGCCTCGTCGGCGCTTATTTGGACGACACGACAGGAGGCACCAATGCCGGGAGCGCATATGTGTTTGTTCGTTCCAGTAATGTGTGGAGCCAGCAGGCACAGCTCCAGGCTCCAGATGGCGCAGCCAATGACCAGTTTGGCATCTCCGTTAGTTTGAGCAGTGAAAGTGCGCTCATAGCGGCGGCATTTGACGATACCATCGCAGGAGGTGTTGACTCTGGAAGTGCTTCCATATTTGTCCGCACCGCTGCCACTTGGAGTTTTGAGGTGCAATTGATCGCTGATGACATTCAGCCGGGAGATGTTTTTGGCTATGAAGTGTCGCTGTCAGGCTCGACGGCATTGATTGGTGCCGTTGATGGTGACAATTCACCAGGATCACTGAGTGGCTGCGCCTACATATTTACCCGCAATGGCTCATCGTGGAGTCAGCAAGCCAAACTGGTTGAAGCTAGTGGCCTGTATAACGATCAGTTTGGAGTGAGAGTCGCCTTGTCCGGCAACACCGCTGTCATCGGTGCTAATTTCAAAGACACTGATGCCGGCTTGAACAGCGGTTGCGCGTATGTATATGCACGCACGGGTTCAAATTGGAGTCTGCAATCACAACTTAATGCTGGCAATGACGCTGCGGGTGATCGTTTTGGGGTTTCCGTTGATATAGAGGGTGATACTGCCGTGGTTGGCTCGCAATACGCTGACACTTTGGCAGGTGGGAATTCAGGTCTGGCCTATGTGTTTATTCGCTCGGGCGCAATTTGGATGCTAGAAACAACACTGCTTGGCAGTGATGTCAGCGGAGGGGATGAATTCTCTGGTGTCGCAATTAGTGGGGGCACAATTGCAGTGGCCGCTCGATATTGGGGGGCTAATCAAGGTGCTGTTTACATCTTTATTCGGGGTAACGGCGTGTGGATACAGCAAGGCAAACTGCTGGCAGATGATGGAGCGGCCAGCGATTCGTTCGGATATACTGTGGCAATTGATGGTGACACCGTTCTGGTGGGCGCTGGCAATGATGATACGACAGCGGGAGTGGATGCAGGGAGCGCATATGTTTTTGTCCGCAATAATGGAGTCTGGGCGCAACAAGCGCATCTTTTTGCAAGTGATGGAGCGGCAAATGAAACGTTCGGAACTTGTTCTATCAGTGGTGACACTGCAATCGTTGGCGTATGGCAAGCTGACACGGTTGGTGGAATCGATGCCGGCAAAGCATACGTCTTTGTGAGAAACGGAATAACATGGAGCCAGCAGGCCATTCTACTAGCATCAGACGGCCTAGCAGGAGATGTTTTTGGCTACCAAGTCCGAATCTCAGGCGATACCGCTCTGATTTCAGCGCATGGCAATGATACCGTGGCGGGAGCTAGCGCTGGCAGCGCCTATGTCTTCGTGCGATCCGGGGCGGTGTGGGCTGAGCAAACGATCCTGGCTCCCACTGACCCAGCCAGCGGTGATCAATTCAGTCACAGCTGCGACCTACAGGGCGACACGGTGGTCATTGGTGCTTGGTCAGATGATACCGCCGCTGGCGGCAACGCTGGTAGCGCCTACATTTTCTCGCGCAGCGGAGGTGTTTGGACACAACAGAGCAAACTCACGGCCCCTGATGCCGCAGCCAATGATTACTTTAGTGGATACTCTGTAGCTTTGGATGGCGATACCATACTAATTTCAACCTACCTCGACTCCACAACATTCCCATCGTTCCTGCCGGGCTTTATTTCATCAGGTCACGGTAGCGTCTATGTTTTCCGTTTCAGTGATGTCGAGATCGCTGTCGAGGAGCCGGTTGGTGCCAATTTAGCAAATGGCAGTGCAAGCCTATTTGGCGACCTGAACATCGGTGCTTCAACGCCTGCGAAGACTTTCACCATCCGAAACTCCGGCACCACCCACCTCATGGGAGTCGCAGTCACCAAATCAGGTTCCAATCAGACGGATTTTCAACTGAACACAGGATCGCTGACCAGCACAGTGCCGCCGGGAGGCACCACCACCTTTTTTCTCACCTTCGCCCCATCCGTGGCGGGCAATCGCAGCGCCGTCATCCAGATTGCCAGCAACGACGTGGATGAGAACCCCTTTGAGGTCACGCTCAGTGGCCAAGCCTACTCATCCACGACCGACACAGATAGTGACGGCATGAACGACTGGCAGGAAGTCCTGCTCACCTCCCTCGGGTTCAACTGGCAGGTGAATCAAGCGGCACTGGTGAACACCTACTTCACCACTGCCAGCCAGAACGGCCTCTACACCCAGTCCCAGCTTCAAGCCTTGCATGTCGGCACGCCGATGATTACCCGCGATCCGTTGACCCAACAATTTAAGCTCACCATCGGCATCCAGAAATCAACCAACCTGATCAATTTCGGTCCATTTCCCATCCTCGCGCCCGGCCTGACTGTGAATCCACAGAGTAAGATTGAATACCGGTTTACCGTGCCGGACAACGCAGCGTTTTTCCTTCTACAAGCAAATTAGTCTGCGCCCATAGACTTATAAACAATCCCAGATGCACCGTTGTTTATTCATGTTCCGAGAAAACCATGGTGCTGCCCACGGTGTGATTGACATGGCGCGTCTGGCATGGACCAGCAACATCTCTGCATCAATGCAGGCACCGGAGAAGTCACGGCCTCGAACGTTAGTTCGTCCCTACCGTCGCTCAGCGGTATCTTGGGCACGCTGTTCATTCTCCGCGTCACCTTCGAGCAGGACAACGTGCCCATCGCTCTTCCTGCCAACACGACCGGCAAGCTGACCGTGAAGCTGCCAGGAGCTGAGAGCGGCTCTCCTGTGTTGCTCGACACTTCGTGGACGGTCGCTGGTTCAGATGCGCAGACCAGTTACACCTTCAGCCTACTGGCAGATTCTGAGCCTTTGCGCACCGCTCTCGCCAATAGCGCAGCCATTGCCCTGACCGCGCAGATCGAGTGGCAGATTACCAGCGAGGTTCCGCATCCACGCAAGTCGCTGGCTTTCCCCATCACCTTGCGCAATTCGCCTTCACGCCCCGGCGACACGGCCCCTGATCCAGCCGCCGACGCCGCGTGGGCCTGGATCAAGGCGAGGCTGGTGGCAGGCTCGAACGTCACTTTCACTCTCAACGAGGAAACCAAGACGATCACCATCAACAGTGCCGGTGGTGCCAGCAATCCTACGGTGACCTGGTCGAACGTGACCGGCAAACCCACCTCCTTCCCAAGCTCCTGGAATGAGGTGACTGGCAAACCAAGCACGTTTCCGCCAAGCGGGCATAACCATGCCTGGTCGCAGATCAACAGCGGCAGTCCGAGCGACAATGCCTCCCTCGTGGCTTTCGTGCAGAGCAATGGAGCCTCGGGACAGATGTTCGATCTGCTCATCCCTTTGCAG
>CANJVS010000080.1 GCA_947477755.1 Verrucomicrobiaceae bacterium
AAGACGTCGGTTACGGCGCCGTACTGACTGAATAGCTCGCGGATATCTACATCGCTCGCACTAAAGGGGAGATTCCCCACATACATCTTGGTGTTCATATCTTATCTGGGTCTGGTCTGGGTCTGGATTCGGACGCTGCTTTTTAAGTCAGGATTAGCCGCATTGGGCTAATTCATCGGAATCCGAAGACGCACCCTTTATGCTGCTGTTCCTAACCTTGTCACAGGTGGTCACTTCTGTACTTTTGGCATCTGGAGATGTTAAAAGCAAGCTCTTTGATCATGGTGCGGTAAGTAAACTGGAATCTATCGCTTCAATTCACGCCTGCGGATTGAAATCGAGGGCGGGCTGTTTTTGCGGGAAAATGGCAGATTGCCTGTGCCTAGGGGTGTTTCCCCGGACTAACTCCCGCATTTTATTTGCCGGGTGAGTGATTTTCTCCTGAGATCACGGCGTGAAATTCTGCAGCATTTTTTTCGAACGATCACCGGGCCTTGGCTGGGGCCGTGCCAGCGGCGGATTTGAAGGCGTAGATCACTCCGTCATCTGCGCCGACAATGACGTAGTCTCCGGCGATGGCTGGGGATGTTTTCACCGGAGCGCCGATTTCATATTGCCAGACTTCTTTGCCGTCATTCACTCCGAGCGCATACAGATAACCGTCGTCGCTGCCGAAGACGGCGACTTTACCAGCGCAAATGACAGCACTGCTGTCGATGCGATCACGGCAGCGATACTCCCAGCGCTGGTCACCGGTGGTGCGGTCAATGGCGTGAAAGCGTTTGTCACGGCCACCACAAAAGACGGTTTTTTCCCAAATAGCCGGGGCTGCATAAAATTCGAATTCTCGTTCGCCGTATTCCCAGACCTTGGCTCCGTCGCTCATGCTGTAGGCGCTGACCCGGTTGCCGTAGTGGGAGACGTAAATGACTCCATCCGCGATAGCGACGTTATTTCCAATGTATGAACCAACCTCGATTTGGCGGACTTCCTTGCCTGTGGCGACGTCATGCACGTGCAGGACGCTGTCACAGCCGCCAAAGACAAGCATGCCATCCGCTGCGGCTGAGCCTCCGTTGATGTAATAACCCGTCTCGGCGGTCCATTCCTGTTTACCCGTTTGAGCGTCCAGGCAGTAGACTTTGTAATCGTAGCTGCCGATGAGCACTTTTTGCACCTTTGTCTTCGGATCTGTCCAGACATTGGCGGCCGCGTGGATCTCGGCATCGGTTTCATGCTTCCAGACTTCTTTGCCAGTGTCGGCATTCCAGGCATAGACAAAGCCGTCCTGGCATCCGGCGACGATCAGTTCGCCAGCAAAGGCTGCCGCGCCGTCAAAGGCACCTTTACCTATGGCCTCCCATTTTTTCTGGCCGGTGGCCAGATCCAGGCAGCGGAATTGCCCGTCCTTGCATCCTGCGTAAACTTTGCCTGCACGGGCCACGGCGCTGCTCACCAGCATCTCCGCCTGGCCTTTTGGTTTGGTCATCATTTGATGCTGCCAAGCCAGCTCCAGAGGAAAGCGCAGTTCAACGGGCGACAGTCCGGTCATCGCCTCATTACCGCGCGAATGGATCCAGTCACCCGCCGTTTGGGCACCGAGCGGGAGATGAAGGGTGAGCAGGATGAGTGCAGGGAGGAGAAATCGTGACATGGTGGAGCAGCGTGGGGTGGGCAGCTGATATTCAACCTGAAGTTTCAAGGAGCGTGCCTTTTTTGAAACCGGTCCGGAGTTATCTCAAATTCACTGCACCGCCGTCGATAGGGTAGGAGCTGCCGGTGATGAAGCTGGCTTCCTCACTGCACAGATAGAGTGCGAGCGCGGCGATTTCGGCAGGCTGAGCCATGCGACCGATGGGTTGCGCTTCGCTGAGTTTCTGGAACATCTCGGCTTCGCGTCCGGGATAGGTGGCGGAGAGGTAGCCATCAACAAAAGGCGTGTGAACGCGGGCGGGACAGATGCAGTTGCAGCGGATGCCCTGCTTGATGTAATCCTTGGCCATGGAATAGGTCATCATGAGCACGGCACCTTTGGTCATGGAGTAGGCGAAGCGGTCAGCCAGGCCCATTTGAGCAGCGATGCTGCACATGTTCAGTACGATTCCTCCGCCCTGCGGCACCATGCGTTCGATGGCGGCCTGTGAGCAGTGGAAGACGCCTTTGATATTGATGCGATAGAGCCGGTCCATGTCGGCCTCGGTCGTGGTCAGGACGCTGCCAATGTGGGCGATGCCGGCGTTGTTGACGAGAATGTCGAGCCTTGGCCGGCGCAGGTTGATGGAGGCAAAGGCGGTTTTTACCGCATCATGGTCGCCGACATCGCACGCTGTGGCATGGGCGCTGCCGCCGGTGCTGATGATTTGATTGGCCGTGGCCTGGGCGGCTTCGAGTTTGAGATCAAGAACTTCGACATGCGCGCCTTGTTTGGCAAAGAGGATGGCGATGGCTTGTCCGATGCCGGAGCCGGCTCCGGTGATGAGTGCTGTTTTGTCGGTGAGAGTGAACATGATTGAGAGCGGGCAGAACATCACGCTGCAGAAGCCGGATTTTACTCATTAAATCCAGCCGCGCCAGCGATAGACCCAGGTGCCGATGATCTCATGGATCCACGTGGCGAAGCCCTGGAGTGAATTTGTTTTTGGGAGATGAAGCCAGCGAACGTCAATAACACTGTTGAAGGAACTGATGTAGTCACAGGGGACGGCGCTGGCGTTGACGCCGGCTAGTTTAAAGGTTGCCATGGCGCGCGGCATGTGAGTTGCAGAGGTGACGAGCAGAATGCGCTGCCAGCCTTTTTCTTTTGACATGGCGGCGACCTTCAGAGCCTCGTCATGGGTGTCGGCGCAGATGCCGAGGCTAAGAATGTTTAGCGGAATACCCAGGTTGTTTTTAAGGAATGCCACGGCCGCATCAGCCTCTGAAAACGTCTGTCCATTTTGCTTGTAACTGCCGCCGGTAATCACCATGACAGGTGCTTTTTTTTGCGTAATAAGCGCCAGCGCGGTGTTTACGCGGTCGACGCTGCTATTAAAATTCACCCCGGTTGGCTCTTTCAGGGATGGCTCAGCACTGCCGCCGAGGCAGACGATCAAATCAGCAGGTTGAAGTTCCGAAACGGTCACGGCCGGGAACTTGTCCTCCAGCGCTCTCAGAAGCAGGGCTGTGGCTGGCGTGCAGCTGAAAAGGGTCATGATGAACCAGATTGATGCAGGCAACCATAGGCCATGCCAATGGCGGCGCCAGGCCTGACGGATCAACCAAATCGAGAGCATTATCCAAGCAAGCCCCAGGGGCTGTATGAGGGGAATGATCGATTTGAGAAAATGCATGGGGGAATGCGAGCGCGGTTGGTCAGGAAAGCAAACAGGATATCCAAAAATGATCGATGAGCTTCACGCTGTGAATCAAGCCTGACCCTCAAAGGGGTTGCCTCTCCTGTCATTTTGGGCTTCTGTTGCACATCCATGAAACGCTCTTCTTTTCATCAGGCCGCGATACTGACGGTAACTGCGGTACTGTTCTCGACTCCTGTTCTTCGCGCTCAGGCAACAAGATCCGGCGTGCAGCAATTTGATCCACTTGCCTTTCCCGGCAGTGTGGTGGACGACGTGGTGGTGCCTGTGCCGAGTGAGGTGTTCAGCGTGCTGGATAAGTTGGGTGAGCCGAACTGGCGCCAGGAATTGCGGAAACTGGATTTGCCGAAGACAGCCGACCGCACCAAACTGGCGCTCATGTTTGGCATGGTTGTGGCGGAGGGTTTTGTGGCCGTTCAGGCTGAGGATAAGGATGAAGTGAAAGATATTGGCCGCGAGGTGATCAACCTGTCCACGGCGCTTGGTTTGATTAAATCAGTGCGTCCCCATGCCCAAGCCATCCTGGATGCGGCCGACAAAGAAGACTGGCGATCCATCCGCAAGGAGTTCGACCAGACCCAAAAGACCGTGCGCGACACGATGGAGCAGATGAAGGATTTGGATTTGTCTCAATGCGTAAGCATGGGAGGCTGGTTGCGTGGCACAGCGAGTGTGACTTCTGTCGTGAGTAAAAACTTCTCAGCAGATCGAGCCGAATTGCTGAATCAGCCCATGCTGGTTGAGCACTTTATCGGCACCATTGGCAAGATGGGCTCGTCAATGAAAGAGCACGCAATCGTGTCTGATATTTCAAAAGGTCTCACCGGGATACTCGCCAAGATGGAGGGAGCGGTGGATGGCTTCACGAAAGACTCGGTGCGCGACATCGGCAAGACATGTGATAGCCTTCTCAGTAGCATCAAAGCTGGAAAATAATCGGAACGACGAGCCTCAAACACCTCCGGAACCGCCATGCATTTTTCCACCCACCCTATTCGCCTGGGCATCGCACTGTTTGCCGCAGCGATCCTGGTTTTCAGCACGACACTTAGCCATGCCACTGTGGATGATGCTCACGGTTTCGCCATGGAGGCGGCCATGCCATTCGTTGAGCAGGGCTTTATCGTTCGCGAGGATTACTGGAATGGCGAGGTTAAAAGCGCCCAGAAACTCATGATCAAGCACCAGATGTTCAAGGGTAACGAATACGCTTTCTGGCTAGGCTCCGCCAACGAAGGCGTGAAGTTTGAACTCAAAGTCTACGACGACAAGGGGAAGGAGATTTCCATCGATTCAAAATCCAGCAGCATGTTTGCCAGCATCCGTGTGAATCCGCCAAAAACCGGAACTTATACCATCGTATTTTCACTGACATCGAAGACGGAAGTGGGGTTATATTGGGCGCTTGCGTATGGATACCGCTAGGTCTGACAGGCGTCGTCGGCAGGCTCGAGAACTTTCCCCGCTGAAGATATGAAGTTCAGATTCATTGATGCGGCACTTACCGCTTTCGAGATCCTTAAATTTTGGATTTCCAAAGTGAGGCTACCTGCCGCCCAACAGGAGGTGAACCGGGATTGGATAAAACGCCTCTTGTCGGAATTTTTGCCTGTGGTAGCATCCAAATCCTGACTTTCCCTAACCACACCGATGTTTGAATCCATCCGCCGGGCCAAATTACAGCGTGAAGGCCTGTCTTGCGGCAAAACACGCCTTAAGCACCAAGAGGGGGATCTTGTGGATGAACTCCGCACGCATCCGGCAGCGACCGTTGCGGTTTATGTCGTGTTCTTTGCTGCAATCGCGCTACTGATGAAATTCGCCGCCGGCGCGGTGCCGGGCACGGTGCAGCCCCAAGTGACGGCTTATTTGTGCGTTGCGGCCATCGGGGCAGCTTTGGTCGTGCACCTGCGAATCGCCCTGCGGGAGGAGGTGGCTGATAACACGGAGTTGGTGATTGTACTTGGCACGCTGCTGCTGCAGTTGGCTGCCAGTGTGGCGATGATGGGCTTCGCTTACCAGAACAGCTGGAGCGGTGCCCTGCCGATTTTGGCGCTGCCACACGCACTCTGTCCAATGGTGCTCTCGGTGATTTTGGGCAGAAGGATGGGGCTTTTTGGTGCCATCTATTCAACTTTGCTTGGTGCGATGGTCTTCGTGGCGGTGAATCCGATTACCTACCTTGCCTGCTCATCACTGATCGGCTTTCTGATGGTGTTGTTCACCAACCGCGTCCGCCGCCGCAATAAGCTCTTCATGGCCGGACTGTATGTGGGGTGCGTTGCTGCTGTTTTCTCGCTTGTTTTGCATGAGTCTTCAGGAGCCATCGAGTCAGCCGCCCTGAGTCGCATCGTGGGCGTGCCTTTCGCCGTGGGTGTTTTGACGGGTCTCATTGTTGGCGGCGGCATGCCGGTGATTGAGAGCATCTTCGGAGTGACAACGGAGGTCTCCTGGCTTGAGCAGGCGGATTTAAATCACCCGCTCATGAAGCGCTTAAGCATTGAGGCTCCCGGCACTTACCACCACAGTCTCGTGGTCGCCAATCTGTCCGAGGCAGCCGCGGAGGCCATTGGGGCCAATGCTGGAATGACGCGAGTCTGCGCCTACTTCCATGACATCGGCAAAATCAACAAGCCTGAGTATTTCATCGAGAACATGGATCCGGCGCATAATCCGCACGAAGATCTCACGGCTAGGATGAGTGCGCTTATTCTTATAGCGCACGTCAAGGACGGGGTCGATCTGGCCATCAAACACAAGCTCAATTGCAGTATCATTGATGTCATTGAACAGCATCACGGCACCTCGCTGGCCTGGTATTTTTACAAGCGCGCGCTCGAGCAAAAAGCGCAGATACTTAGGCTGGTCGAGGAGGGTAAATCGAAAGAGGACGACGTGCCGCAGGTCAGTGAGGAAGTGTTCCGCTACCCCGGGCCTAAACCGCAATTCAAGGAGTCCGCCATCATCTCCCTTGCTGACGCCGTGGAGAGCGCCTCCCGTGCGTTGGAGAAGCCCAACCCATCCCGCATAGAGGCACTCATTGATGAACTGATCCAGGGTCGCATGATGGACGGTCAGCTCGATGAATGCGACCTCACCATCGCTGAACTGGCCAAGGTGAAAGCCAGCTTTATGAAGACGCTCCTGAGCATGATGCACAGCCGCATCAAGTATCAGAAAGCCACAGAGAATCCGACGACACTCATTCATCCATCCCGGGAAACTGGTGCCGCGCAGCATGTGCATGACGGGCGAGCTATGCTGATGGCATCGTCCTACGCTGGCGGTGTCGAGACCGTGGGTAGTGACAAAAAGAAGCGTCCTACGCGGAAACCACCCGCGTCTGCTGCGTGATCACCAGACTACATCTTTACAACCGTCAGAAGCAGCAAAAGCCAAAGCTGCCGTGGCTCAAGAAACTAATCAAAGCCGCGCTGCCTCTCTGTCGCACACAGGTCAAATCTCCTGATGCGCCACTGCTGCAACTCGACGAGATCGAATTCAGCATTATTGGGGATGAAGAAATGACCCGTGTTCATGCGGAGTTTCTCAATGACCCGACTCCGACCGACGTAATCACCTTTCACCATGGGGAAATTCTCGTCAGCGCCGACACCGCCTTGCGTCAGGGCAGGGAACATGGTCAATCGCTCGACCACGAACTCGCCCTCTATCTGATCCATGGTCTCATGCATCTCGGCGGATGGGATGACCATGAGCCCGCAGAGGCGGCGGAGATGGCTCGACGACAGGAAGCGGTGCTCCGACAGGTCTGCGGAGTGATGAGCTAAAACTCTAAATATCGACGGGTGAAGAGTGGCGCCGGGCGACCTCTCCATTCACTCCGTTGGAACGATAATCGTCATTTCGTCATTCCTCAGTTTCATTTCCCTCTTGCACGTATCCCTGCTCCACGCCATCTCAGGCGAACCCGCCTTTCACCACCCTTGGCCGCTCCTGAGATCCCACGCACCCTTGTTGCCATACCTGCCCGCTGGGGCTCCACCCGCTTTCCGGGTAAGTCGCTCCACCTCATCGCCGGGAAACCTCTGGTTCAGCACGTCTGGGAGCGCTGTCAGGAGTGCCGCGAGATCGATGAAGTCATTATCGCCACCGATGACACACGCATCCTTGAGGCAGCGGCTTCTTTCGGTGCCAAGGCCGTCCTGACTTCGTTGGACCATCCAAGCGGCACTGACCGTATTGCCGAGGCGGCACGTTCTTTTCCAGACCATCAGACCATCATCAACGTGCAGGGGGATGAACCGCTCATCTCTCCTTCACTGATTGATGAACTCGCTCTCGTGCTCCGTCGCGAGCCGCAGGTCAGCATGATCACCGCCGCTGCACCGATCCACGAGGAATCACAGGTTGCGGACCCAAATATTGTCAAAGTTGTTTTCGATGTGAATGGTGACTCCCTTTATTTCTCCCGTTCTCCGCTGCCTTTTGTGCGCAATGCCCAGCCCGGCCTGCGCCACTATCGCCACCTTGGCATCTACGGTTTTCAGCGCAGTTTTCTCTACCAGTTCGTTGCCTGGCCGCCCTCACTTCTTGAAATGACAGAGTCCCTGGAGCAACTTCGCGCGCTCGAAAACGGGACCCGTCTTCGCGTCGTTCTCACCGATGAACTCTCCCCCGGTGTGGACACTCCGGAGCAGGCGGATGCGATCGAAGAGCATTTGAAAAAACATTCTACTTGAACCTCTGCCTGAGAACCGCGAACCGAGAACAACTATGAAATACATCTTCGTCACTGGCGGCGTCGTCAGCTCACTCGGCAAAGGTCTCGCCGCATCCGCTCTTGGCACCTTGCTCGAACTCCGCGGTCTGAGGGTGATCATGCAAAAGTTCGACCCGTATCTTAACATCGATCCGGGCACCATGAACCCATACGAGCACGGTGAAGTCTATGTGCTCGATGACGGGGCGGAGACCGATCTCGACCTTGGTCATTACGAGCGGTTCACGCATACAAATCTATCGAAGCTGAACAATCTCACCAGCGGCCAGGTGTATCAGAGTGTACTTGATAAGGAGCGTGCGGGCAAGTACGAGGGCCGCACTGTGCAGGTCATTCCGCATGTCACCAACGAGATCAAGGCACGTATCAAAGACGTGGCTGAAAAGATGGGCGGAGATGTCATCATCACCGAAATCGGTGGAACGGTGGGCGATATTGAAGGCCTGCCGTTTCTTGAAGCCATTCGCCAGTTTGCCCATGAGGCAGGACCGGGGAATGTGATCTTCATTCACGCCACGCTTGTGCCCTACATCAAGGCAGCCGAGGAGCTGAAAACCAAGCCAACGCAGCAGTCCATTGCGAAACTGCGGGAGATTGGCATTGCCCCGCACGTCATTCTTTGCCGCACAGAGCACCCGCTCGATCTCGATGTGCGTGAGAAAATTTCCCTCTTTGGCAACGTGCCGATTGAGGATGTCATCGAAGTCCGTGACGTGAAGCACACGATCTATGAGATGCCTTTGAAACTGCATGAAGAGCGGCTCGACGACGTCGTCTGCAAGCAGCTCAATCTGGACACTCCACAGCCCGATCTCAGCAAGTGGCGGCATTTTGTCCAGCGCGTCATTCATCCGACACACCACGTCCGCATCGGTGTCGTCGGCAAATACATCGAGCTCAAGGACGCCTACAAAAGCATCTACGAATCTCTCGTCCACGCCGGTGCCGCCAA